>JASFMF010000132.1:0-5738 GCA_050117705.1 Phycisphaerales bacterium | reverse complement strand
CTGGTTTAAAACAAAATGTCCCGTCCCATCGTTAAGTCTAACCCTAATAATATCTCCCCCTTCAAGGGCATCAAGGTCACCATCGCCATCGATGTCGCCAAGCTGTACGAACATATTAAAATCGTCGCCGATTTCCTGGCTGGTGTCTGTAAATCGAATCGGTGCAAAAGCAGTAAGGTTACACAACTCTATGAGACTTAAGCAAAAAATGATTTTTGACAAACGATTCATTGTAATCTCCTCATTTTAAATTCGTGAACTTGCTCCTACGAATCAGGATTAACCTTTATTAATGCCGGGCTTTCACACGTTGGGCCCTATTATTAATCCCGAAAATACAGAAATATTGGATTTGTAAAAAATTTTTAGATAAGATTTAAATAAATCTCCTGCAGTGGGATTACAATATCAGTTGGACAGATGAAAACAGGCAATTTACAGCTCATTAAGCAGGCCCAGAGCGGTGAGCGCGGGAGTATGGACCAACTCGCATCGCTGGCCAAAGATAGGCTCTCTGTCTATCTTTATCGTATCACGCTGGATGTCGACCTGACCCAGGATATGCTTCAGGAAACTTTGTTACAGTTAGTCCAGTCCATAAGAAACCTTCAAATCAATGATGAGAAGGCTTTTTGGGCATGGCTCTACCGCACAGCCCAGGGTAAGGTGCAACACCACTTCCGTCTTCAGGGGACCAGGAGAATCATGAAAAAGACCGTCACGAATACAGAAGGTTTGGAAAACTATGAATACGATGGCCATACCAGCGGACTCGATAATATAGCCAGGAAAGAAATGGTGGGATTCGTGATGGGGGCCATGAAAAAGCTGAGCCTGCGGTATCGCAGTATTTTAACCTTGCGTTGTTTGGAGGGCCGGTCCTATCATGAGATTGCCACCGTAATGAACTGCAGCAGACTCAAGGCACAATCCGTATTCTTTCAAGCCAAACACACGCTAAGAAAACAACTGTCGCGCCAAGGTATCCAGCGGAGCCATTTCCTGCCGGCTTTGGGTATATTCGCAACTGTAACGGCGGGTCGAATGAAAGTCGCCTCTGCGGCGGTAACAGCGAGTGCGGCATCGGCCCAGGTAGGATTACTGGGTACACTCATCGGTATTCTTAGCTTACACCTCGGCAAGATTATTATAGTTACAATGACCGGGGCGGCCTTAGTGACAGTCACGAACATAAATGCAAACGACGGATTGGCCAGCCCGGCTTCGATAGTCAGCTCATACGACCCGGATGGAAATGGATTTCAGGGTTATTATACCATCCATAATCATGACCCTCATCCAATCGACATAAACGCCTGCCTCGTCAATCGCCCTGCTTCTAATAACAGGGTTGTTGTTATCCCCGAAAATCATTGGATAGAAGTTGCCTTCGCAAAACCGATTGTTGACGGTCCGGGAGATGATGTCGTAATCCGCGAACAGTGTGCGCACGGAGAGCAGGCCGATGTCTTTATTACGGATAGTGAAGGACAAATGGTTCTGCTCGGGAAAGCCGTAATTTCCAACTCAATGCGACATCTACAATCACCTACTGTTATCGGATTCGATATCGCAGAAGTCCGGTTGCCATTCATCCCTAAAGGCGTGCGCATCGTATGTACAGAAAGCGGCGGCAAGGAACTGCGTGCATCACAACCCGGTTTTGACCTGATTAGTATCAGGGCACGTATCAAAGATAAAACCTCGGACTAATATAATCAGAATTACCCTGACTCCTCGACTAATCTAAAGAAGTCCTATCTTTAACTGACTTTTTCCCTGATATCATATACCATAAGATAGTCGCCGTGTCGTATATAAAGCCGGCCGTTGGAAATGACGGGGTGTGCGAAATATGGACCACGGCCTTTGCTTATTCTAAAGGAGCCGACAATCTCGGCGTCTTCCGGCCCCGGCCTTATCAGGGACACTCTGCCGCGGCCCTGTTCGTAGCTGTACAGCATACCATCGGCGGCAATTAAGGCCGCATTAAGGATGCGACCGATTTTATATAAAACCTTGCCAGTCTGCCAATCGAGACAGGTTAATTGAAAACCCATTCCTGGCGGCTCACGCATAGAACCGTAGAGATGATTTCCCAAACGAATAAAATGGCTCTGGCCGGCAATTAACTCACTTGTCCATATTTCCTGTATCTGGTTTGAATTTTCGGAAATTCTAAATAATTTATGCCCATTGTAAAAGCAGTCGTTATCATAAGCCGGGGTAACAGCCCAGTTGATATCGGAGTTGCGCCAAGCTATCCGGCCGTTATCGGCGTAAACTCCAATTAAAGCTTCTGCAGTGCTCGCTATAACCATGTCACGATTATTCACCTTTATACGGAGTGGTGATACGAAACAGGTTGTCCCCCCTACACTCTGGCTGGTCCAAAGTGTTCGGCCGGTCGAACAGTTCAGGGCAGTGACACTGGTTCGTCCGCCGCCTGCGGTAAATATGACTTTGTTATCAACTACAAGGGGTGATTCCGCTATACCCTGAATTTCATGGCCGCTGCCCCCGAATCGCTTCAGGCCGTCGACTTTCCAGAGGACAGTCCCGTCATTTCGATTAAGACAACTTACATCCCCCAATCCGCTAATTAGATAAAGATGATTGCCACTAACTGTAGGCGTACATCTTGCCCTGCGATGATCTGATTTGTTCCAGGCTCTGCCGTAATCGGTCTGCCATTTCACATTCCCTTCGAGATCCAGGGCGGTACAATATTCATTGGCATCTATTTTGCCGGTTGCGTAGATTATATCACCTACCACAGCGACTGAGCTGTAACCTTCGCCGAGGCCCGCTTTCTCCCATAATAAAGGCGGACCCGCCGGGGGCCATTGTTTTAATAATCCGGTCTCGGCCGATATGCCGTCCCGATTGGGGCCACGCCACTGCGGCCAGTCCGCACTTTGTAATACCGAACAACTTACTAATAGAATTAATACTGCAAACCCTGTTGTTTTCATAATTTGTCTCCATTAGTATGGGAGAACCAGTTATTTAATTACGGATTGTTGCAATAAGACCGAATACATATTTCTATTAGTACAAAGCCATTATTCGGTATTTGGTTTCGGTTATAATGCAAATTTGAATATAAATGTGCAAAAAACCGGTTTTCTGCGCACATTTTTTGTCCCGGATTACACTATAATAACAGAAGCTGATATCAGCGAAATCAGGTGATTTGGTGGATTTGTTTTGGATTCGAATTCAGAAAGACAATTAGTTGAAGCCGCCCAAAACGGCCATTTGGAAAGCTTCGGTGCTCTTTATGAGCGCTATCACGGCACAATGGTAGGGCTGGCTTATTCGATGCTTAATGACAGGGAACTTGCTGAAGATGCTGCGCAGGAAGTCTTTGCGACAGCCTGCCGTGAGATTGGGAAATTGAAAAGTAAAGAAAAGTTCGCCGCCTGGCTGGCGGGTATTTGCAGAAATACCGCAAGGCAAATGTTAAGGTCTAAATGCAGAAACATTACAGATAACATTCGCAAGCCAGTTGAAAACACTAACATTGAAGAAAACAGCAAAGGTTTGATTCAGCACGCTGTCCAGCAGCTACGCCCTGTCGAAAGGGAATTGATAGTATTGCGGTATTATGACAACTTGCCATATGAGCAGATAGCTTCGGTGCTGGATATTTCGATTCAGGCTGTGAACGGCCGGCTGATTCGGGCGAAACGTAAGATTGCAAAGTATTTGAAAAGAAACGGTTTGACGGGAGATGATTATGGAACGTCCTGAAAATGACAATTGGCTCGATAAAGCGCTTAGCGAAACAATCGGCTCAGAAAAACCAGGGACAGATTTCGAACAGTGGAAGAAGAATCACCCCAAAGCCGTTGAAATGTTAACATCGCGGGCAGGTCGAGACTTACCGGCATCTAAAAGTCCGCTCAGTATAAGGAATATTTTTATGAGAAATCCAATTGCAAAATTAGCCGCTGCGGCGGTGATAATTTTTGTTGTGTTTATCGGTGCAGACCAGTTTTGGAGTAACGGGTCATCTATCGCATGGGCAGAGGTTGCAGAGCGTTTCGGGTCGGTACCGTTTTTCAATCTAACTATTTACGTAGGCAATGACACATCGGCTGAAACTAAAAGGATAGATATATGGAAGTCTGAAAAATCCAAGATAAGAGTTCATGAAGGGGACACGGTCATCTTTGCTGATTTTTCAGACGGCAAATCCGAAGTCGCCGCTTTCGATAGGCTTTCAAAAAAATCCGTAGAAAGCCATGGATTAGCAGGCATATTCCTCAATGTATTTTGTAAGGATGGACAGTTTTCTCTTAATACTCTGACTCAAAGCTTTCCCGGCGGTGTCCGGGATATGACTCCTGTCCAAACCGCTGATACGGCAGCATCAAAAGAGACAGTTGTTTTTGAAGCAAAACACGAAAGCACACCTGAACGGCTTTTGATATGGGCCCTTCGTGAAAGTAAACTTCCTGTCCGATTATGTTTTAGTGACCCAAGAAGCAACGAACGCGGCGATTTCCTTTTCGATTACTCGGAAAATAAAGATGATACTTTCTTTGACCCCAATGCTTTCAAAATTCAAAAATAAAAGAGGAAATAAGCAAAAAATCCCATTGGGCTGAGCATAGCTGCTCGGCCTTTTTTATGCGCAAAAGGCTGTAGTAAGCAAAACACCAAGTCAAATGTGGCTTGAGAAATCTATTGCAAATCCATATATTCTCCAAGTAACATATCGCGATATGACTTATTCATCTTCTGCAAAAAAGGGAAATATGAAAGAGAAGGATTATATTGTAGTTGTTCAATGTCATATCGTTAAAGAGCGCTGCTCCGGTTATATGTGTGAGTACACTTTTGCAAAGAGAGGCGATTTGTTTTCAGAATATCCCAAAGAACGTAATATTCGATTTCTCAGCCTGACCTGCGGGGGCTGCTGCGGCCGGGCCGTGCATCGCAAACTGTCAAACCTGACCAAAAAGATAAAGAAAAAAGAAGGGATTGATAAAGATAAGATAGGTGTTCATTTGGCTTCCTGTGTTTCATTCGATTCATATCATGGGCCGCCATGTCCTCATAAGGAGTATTTACGCAAGATGATATGTGACAAATTAGGGCTCGATTTAGTAGAAGGTTCCACGATAAGCGAAATAACAGAAAAAAGGAGGGCAGAGGGGATATACGAAAGCAGATCTCCTAAAAAACCTTAAAAATAAGCGAAAAATCAGTAATATAGGCCGGGCTAAAAAATCTGTTGCAAATCTTAATTTTATCCTTATAATATTCAAACTTTACATAAAATTAACAGACAGGTAACAGATTCCTGACTACACAGGAACGATGCGATAGAGCATTATACGCTAAATGGTAGTTATTGCGGGAGAATTTTCAATGGAACCAATTACGGAACCAGAAATTAATTTATTTGACGACGAACTGCCTATATTAGACCAGATTAAGGTTTTCTCCGAGCATATCCACTCGAGTGAAGCCAATATGCTGGCTTTCGGTAAACAGGTAGAATCCAATCTAGGCAGTAGTTCACAAAAAACCTCTCTGACAACAGGTATCGGTCTTTATATTCTCGGCAGGTACACCGAAGCAATCGATAAACTGCAAAAGGCTACGGACTGCAAGGAAAAATTCATCTACTTAGCTTTTTCACACCGTAAAACAAGAGAATATGAGTCGGCAATTGAAAACCTGCAAAAAAGTCTCGATTACGAAGCGGATACATTAGGTATATC
>JASFMF010000131.1:0-5740 GCA_050117705.1 Phycisphaerales bacterium | reverse complement strand
GCCTATAGCGGCTGGAACGCCGCCAGCTACATGGCCGGCGAGGTCAGGAACCCTGCCAGAACTCTCCCACGATCCCTGCTGCTTGGCACCGGACTGGTAGTCGTCCTGTATCTGGCGCTCAATCTTGTTTTCGCCAGCGCAGTACCTCTGAACGATGTGGGATTTGACAATGCCGAGATGGTTCCCCAGCTCGCAGTCGAAAATTTGTTCGGACAGAAAGTGTCGAGTATTTTCTCCGTTGTGCTGGGGCTGACATTTCTGGCAACAGTAAGCGCTTTTATTATTACCGGCCCGCGTGTTTACTACGCTATGGCAAAGGACGGGTTGTTTCCATCCATAGCCGGGCACGTCAGTAAAAAAGGACACGTTCCGACTTACGCTATGCTCCTGCAAAGTGCATGCGCAATTACAATTCTGTTCGTGACGGACTTTCAGAACTTATACAAGTATGCCGCCGTGGGATTATCGCTTTTCGCACTGCTTTTCATCGGAGCTGTTTACGTTCTTCGATTGCGCAGGCCTGACATGGAAAGACCGTTTCGTGTGCCCGGATATCCCGTTGTACCGGCCATATTTCTGGTCGTGATTATCTTCATGGCCGTGTTCGCATTCATGCAGTGGCCGAAACCTTCGCTTTTAAGCCTCGGCAGTATCCTTCTGGGTATCCCGGTCTATTATATCTGGTCACTGGTTCGCCGGCCTGCCTCACAAACAGATAAGTAGTAGCCCACTTGTAAATTATTCAACGATTATTCCTTGACAGAAACGTGTTCAATTGAGTATAAATATAGGGTTAATAAGCGGCTGCCCGCACGTTCGGCATTTTCCATATCGAACAAGGGTGGTTCGTTATGGAGGACTGTTATGTACAGGAAATCAACTTATCTTATTCCCTTTATTTCAATTCCGGAAGCCGGGAAAACTATAAGCTCTGAAGATTAGCAAGGAAAGGAAGAAACTGAATGAAACTTTTTAAGAACTGGAAAATCAAATTAGTGTTACTCACAGTCGCGGCAGGTATTTTTGCCGTAAGTAACATTGCCGCAGGCAACGAAGGAGTACAAATCACCATTCTGTACGATAACTATACTCTCACCGAAGGGTGCAGAACAGACTGGGGATTCTCATGCCTCGTTACGGGCACTGAAAAGTGCATTCTCTTCGATACCGGCACAGACGGCAATATTCTACTGGACAACATAGAAAAACTTCAGGCCCCTATCCAAAACGTTGAGCTGATCGCAATTTCACATAACCACTATGACCACATAGGCGGCCTGCTTACATTTTTAGGAACAAACCACAATGTTTCTGTTTACCTGCCGCCTTCGGTGCCGTCCTCCGACATTTCAAACATCCAGGCCACCGGTGCAAGCACTCAGGTCGTGAATGCGCAGATGCAGTTATGTGAACGCGTTCACCTGATAGGGCCGCTGGGAACTAACATTATCGAACAGGCTATGGTGCTGGAAACCCCGAAAGGACTTGTCGTAATCACAGGCTGCGCCCATCCCGGCGTCGTCAATATCACCCGAACAGCCAAACAAATGCTCGATAAAGATGTGTACCTTGTACTCGGAGGATTTCATCTCGGAGGCCAATCGGATTCTCAGGTAAGGAGTGTTATTCAACAGCTTCAATCCTTAGGCGTTCAGAAGGTCGGGCCAAGCCACTGCACCGGCGACAGGGCCATCGAACTGTTCAGGCAGGAGTACGGCGACGACTTCGTCCCGATGGGCATCGGCAAGGTCACAATCCCAACCCAGTGTGATTTTAACAAAGATGGAACTATTGATATCTATGACCTTGTGATAATTATCGAAAGCTGGGGTCATCCTGACCCGTTAGCAGATATTGCACCTCCACCTTTCGGGGATGGCACGGTGGATATAAACGACCTGAAGCTATTTATGAATTACTATAAGCCGGTAGAAACGCAAGACCCAAACCTCCCGGCACCACGGACACTGAATGCAGAGGAAATCTAAGAACTGGCAACTCATACTCCAAAGAAAAGAAAGGAAGGGTATGTCATGAAATTGTTTAATTTTTCTAAAAGCAGGCTGATATTGATTCTATGCATCTTTGTCACATTTCTGAATGTGATATCCGTGACTCATGCGGCAGAAGACACCTGGACATACAAAGCCAACATGCCAACAGCAAGAGTATTTACTGGTGGATGCGTCATAGATGGGAAAATCTACGTTATCAGTGGAGCCCCGAGTGCATCATCCGTAACACCGGTCGTAGAAATGTATGATCCAACTGCTGATACCTGGAACAGGAAGGCTAATATACCATCGGCACGGTGTTATCCTGCAACTTGCGCTTTTGACGGCAAGATTTATGTATTTGGAGGAACCAGCCCCAGTATGTGGTCTTTGGCCAAGAAGAATGTCTTTTTATACGACCCACAAACAGATTCCTGGACCCAGAAAGCCGATATGCCATACGCAATTGCAGGTTGTGGTATTGCCGTTGTAGATGGCATAATTTACCTCATAGGCGGGTCTCTTAGTGAGTCAAGTCCACCAATTCAGACTGTTATGGCTTATGACCCTGTTACAGAATCATGGGCGCAGAAGGCCGATATGCCGACAGCTCGAGGTTTCTTTTCTGCCTGTGCCCTGGATGGGAACATCTATGCCATTGGAGGAGCAAAGGAGGATTGGAGCACAAATTCTTATAAACATACAGAAGTCTATGATCCCTCAACGGATACATGGACTCGCAAATCAGACATGCCAACCGAACGCTGGGGTTTGGGTACATGTGTTGTAGATGGAAAGATATTTGCAATCGGGGGTAACTCAGCTTATTATGCTTCCACTACAGCTAACGAAGTTTATAATCCTGTAACCGATACATGGATAACCAAATCTCCAATGCGGCAAAAAAGGTACGGACTCGTTGTAGCTTCAGTCGGAAATAAGATATGCGCAATTGGTGGATCTGTGCCAGGATTTCTTTCTACGGTGGAAGAATATGACACAGGCTTTAACATCACATCCTTACCACCTGACTTTAACGGCGATGAAGTCGTTGATATAAATGACCTTATAATACTCATTGAATACTGGGGTACTGATGAGCCGCTCTGTGATATTAGCCCTACGCCTTTCGGTGACGGAATAGTAGATATCCAGGACCTGACCGTTCTCGTCGAGTATATGTTAGAGGAAATTCCGCCAGATGAACCTGAAGAGGTCAATGTCGATGAGGATGACAACGGCAGTCGGGTCGAGCTTGAGCAGGAACAGATACTTGTGGTCACGCTGGATTCAAATCCAACAACCGGATATCGGTGGGAGGTAGCTGAAAACCAGGAATCTATCTTAGAGCAGATAGGTGAATCGGAGTTTAAACCGTCTGATGAAAGTGAGCCGCCAATGGCAGGCGCGGGCGGCCGGGAAATCTTTCGTTTCAAGGCCATAAGTGCAGGTCAGACAACTCTCCAGCTCGTTTATCGCAGACCCTGGGAAGAAGGTGTGGAGCCTGTGAATACTTTTTCCATTAATGTAGTAATAAACTAATCCGATAGAAGCATACTCAACAATAAAAGCCTCTGTCAGCCGCAAATGGGCTTTTTGTCCCATTTCTTCTAAATTTTCCGAAAACTGCAATAAATCCAAATGCGGAAACCGTCTTTATATGTGAAAACCGGGCCTGGAACAAAAAATGACAAAGCAAAAAAGCCGTAACTCGGAAAGGAGCTAATAAAATGTTGAAGAAGATTATCATAGTAACTATAGGGGTGGTCATTTTAACAGGAGTTGAAGTTCTTTACGCCCAGGAAAAACCGCAGGCAAGGCCGGGACGAAGGCAAGCTGTGGAAAGCCGGCAAAGGCGATGGGGCGATGTCGAACGGCCTCGCAGAGAACAAGCCGGTCGTGATGACAAGACAGAACACTCTGATGCCGCCATAAGAAGAATCCGGCGTGAAATCAGAAAAATAGAGCAGCAGCTGAAGGCCATAAAACAAAAAGTAAACACCAGGGCCGACGCGCCGAAAAGGCGCCCCCGACAGTCCATGGGACGCCTTAAGGCGAAATTCCAAGAAACAGAGAAGCAGGAAAAAGCCAAAGAAGGTATGCGTGGAGACTGGGTAGGCAGGCTACAACAGCCTCGTCGGGGTTTAAACCTACCTATGCTCCAGGGTGGTCGATGGCTCGATAACCTCACTAAAGCCTATCGCGAGAACGACAGACAAAAGATGGGACAACTAATTAGAAGAATGCACCAACAAAGGCAACAATGGCGAACGTCTCAGCCCGGAAGTATGCGAAGATGGGGCAAAGAAAGATGCGACTGGGACGAACAAGCACCCCGGCTCGGAAGAATGGGCGGAAGAGGACAGGGAAGAGGCATCTGGGATGAAGAAGCACCTCGGCCCGGAAGAATGGGCGGAAGAGGACAGGGCAGAAGCATCTGGGACGAAGAAGCACCCCGGCCCGGAAGAATGGGCAGAAGAGGACAGGGTAGAGGCATCTGGGATGAAGAAGCACCTCGGCTCGGAAGAATGGGCAGAAGAGGACAAGGAAGAGGCATCTGGGATGAAGAAGCACCTCGGCCCGGAAGAATGGGCGGAAGAGGACAGGGCAGAAGCATCTGGGACGAAGAAGCACCCCGGCCCGGAAGAGTAGGCAGAAGAGGACAGGGCGGCATTCCGGAACAAGACGAACCGGAATCAACAGAACAGGACCAATGGCCGGAGATTGAATAGTAGAAGGAGATTACACGGGGTGAACAACCGGAAGTAAAATCGGGAAGGTACTTAGTACACGACCACCCTTCTTTAAGAAACCGGATGTGCAACAAAGCACATCCGGTTTTTTATTGGTAAAGAAAACTCAGACAGCAAATCACCCGGTCAGATTATTATACGGTTTTTATCGCCAGTCACTGGGATAGTGTATGGAATCGGGATGAATACGGAACTTTTTGCACAATCCATCGAGGAGCGTTTCCATTCTCTTTAGCTGACAATCGGTTGGATAGGCCGTTTCTCCGTCAGCTACAAGACAGATTCTGATGGTTCGGCCGGTGCCGCGCCACGTATGGCTGGGAATAAGAGACCATTGCCTCTTCCATTTCATTGTGGCCTGTATTTGCCCGTCCTCACCGCCGCGGCCATTGCACAGACAAAAGTGAAAATTAACATCATCGGGATTAGCAAGGCCGGCGAGCGAGGCCAACTGCTCGATATTGCCTGACCCGGTTCCGCTATAGTAAATCTCTATTTGATTCCAGCGGTCCGGAGACTGGGCAGCCTGAGATGATATGGCATTTTGAATATTATCGAGCTGGTAATAGGTCCAAAGGGAAAACGGCCCGGCGGACGGGGGATTATGACCCAGGGCCATCAGGACTATCGCCACGATTGTCATAGAAGTCAGCAGCGTAGCTAAAACTTTTATTACTCTTGTATGATTCGGCATCGTCTCATCCCTGAGAACTCAGGCTTCATACTTTACTTATACAACATCATCCCTGAACTCAAAAGCTCCACAGGTGCTCAGGTTTTCATTCGGCGCCTGTTGAGCTTAAGCCCAAACATAAAAACGGCACCGGATGTCTCCTGTAAACAAAGAAACTACACTTCCTTATACAGTAAACATCGGCACCAACAAACTAATCACTCCAAATTTTACGTAAAAATTCTCTAATTTAAACTTATCGATTAAAAGAAACGAAACTTTACACTAAAAACAAAGAAAATTACGAATAATTTCGGGAC
>JASFMF010000130.1:0-5751 GCA_050117705.1 Phycisphaerales bacterium | reverse complement strand
AGTATGGATGTGAGTCGAAGGCTTTATCAATTTTATCTATTCATTGTTTCCGACTTGAACTTACTTTCTGAGCAAGGTTATGTAATACTTTAATTCTGCATCCCAGCGGTATTTAACTGGAGTTTATAATGTTCTAAAGCCTGCTGAATAACTGTTTCGAATTCTTCTCCTCCGAGTTTCCATGGTTTAGGAATAAACTCATAAATATCTTCCTGATTGACCGCATTTTGAAGGACATCGTCTTGCATATACCCTGAAAGTATTATCCTGACGATTTTGGGATGTTTTTCTCTAACGATACTGAGAAGCTCCAACCCGGTCATCTCGGGCATGAGCATGTCAGTTACTATAACATGCACTTCTTCCTGCTGGAGGATTTCAAGTGCTTGTTTACAACTTTTAGCAAACAATTTATTGTACGATTCATCCATTAGACCTCTTTCAATGGACCGCAGGATTATCTCATCATCATCCACAAATAACACGGTTCTCTGTTCTTGTGTTTGCGCTCTCTGTTTCATTGCCTGTTTCTTTCTTGGTTATTGGAAGTTTTATTGTAAACTTTGTTCCATCTCCAACATGACTATCAACGATAAGTTTACCATTATGCTTAACTACAATAATGTCGTAGGAGATACTTAATCCCAGACCTGTACCTATACCAACAGGTTTGGTTGTAAAGAAAGGATCAAATATCTTTGGTAATTTATCAGGCTCAATGCCCGGGCCATCGTCAGAGATTTCACAGACTACGTCATCTTCTGTAGCATAGGTTTTGATTTTAATGCATCCTTTATCTTCTCGTTTATGTGACTTAATTGCCTGAGCTGCATTCACGATAATATTTAAAAGCACTTGGTTTATCTGGCCGGGGTTACAGAGGATGAAGGGTATTTCCGAAAGCTCCTCCTCGACAACAGCGCCATATTTAATCTCGTTCTTGACAACTATGAGGGTCGTTTTAATACCATCATTGATGTTGTATTCATTTAGGTTTCCGGGCTGGTCAACTCTTGAGAAATCCCTCAGAGTCTTCACAATATTGCTAATTCTTTCCAAGCCTTCTTTTGAATCATTAAATAATCCCGGCAGGTCTTCAAGAATAAAGTCAATTTTCATATTTTTTCGAGATTCGCCTACATCATTTATTTTGTCCAGTAGTTTTGTTCTTTCCGAAGCTTCTATTTCTTTAGTGAGTTCACTATACATTCCAATCAGCTTCTGGATTTTCTTCATATAATTTTCCAGTGTCGTAAAATTGCTGGCAATAAAACCCACCGGGCTGTTCATCTCATGCGCAACTCCGGCAGCGATTTGTCCAATGGAAGCCAGTTTCTCGTTTTGAACCAGTTGAGACTGCATTTCCTTCGTTTCTTGATTAGCCTTTTCGAGTTCTTCACAAGTGCGATTTAAATTTTCCTCCACTTTTTTTCGCTCGACTATTTCCTGATTGAGGTTATCTATCGAGGTAGTTGTTTTTTTTAAGTTATCGAGCATCTTTTTAAAAGAAGTGGCCAGCTGTCCGACCTCGTCATTTGATTTATCTTCTATTTGGGTATTTAGTTTACCTTCGCCAATTTCAGCTGCAGCAGCTTTTAATTTAGAAAGTGGTACATAGATGGAGCGGGAGATGATTAAACTAGCGCCTACGGCTAATATTATAGCGACAAAACCAAAAATTAAGATTAACAATTTACTGGTTTTAAGTAAATTTTGTGCTCGTTTTGTTGCCAAATTCACTGCTTCGGTAGAGCTCGAAAGAGCTTCGTCATATTCGGTTCCTCTGCTGCTAATATAATCTTCAAGGCCTTGTTCGTATGTCCTTTTATAGTCGCAATATTTGCTGCTATCTAATAACTTAACAGCTTCTTCCGTTTGTCCATTATTAATGAGTTCGATTGATTTATATTCCATTTCCACAAGTGCAAGATTAGCCTTGTCGACGTTTGAAAAAAATTTCTTTTCTATTTCTTCTCCATTCTCAATTGCTTCTTTTATTACTTTATCCAGCTTTGGCTCAACTTCTTGATAGCGTTGTTCCCACTTTTTATCTTGAGTAAAAGCATAATTTCTTACAGATTGAGTTGAGACCTCATCATAGTAACGTATCAATTGAGCTAAACCGTCTAAATACGATGTCTTACTTATTGACTCTACGCTTTCAGGTAAATCACGATTCAAAGGTTTAGCAATTTGATTGAGTTGGTATAGTGAGATGTTCCCTACGGCTGCAACCCACATTGTGACGGCTAAAAATCCGAGAATTAATCTTTGGCTTATTCGCATTTTGTAAATATATAGTTTTCCACTAACGACAAGTTGATGTAAGTGCTACAAATTTAGTAATTTTCTCCTGTAAACTTCTTTTTCCTCCATTGGCGTATTCTGACGCAATTATCCATCTAAGTTGATGTTCAAAGTATGCATTTGATACTCCAATGTAATATTTAAAGAGACTTGTTAATAATTTAGACAGAGTCTCAGTTTAAAAACACAATTTCAGTGATATATCGGGGAACTTTAACTGGTACTTTTGAAGATTACGCTTGTATCTGCAACCATCAGCACACGGCAATTCTCAAATGGCATAAGCATCTGCTATTGAATGAGTAATAACACAAGCTTTATTAGTGGGCTTATGGTCTTATCCTGAAAGCCTATCACTTATCGGACAAAGAAGCTTGTTGTTTTTTATGCTGGTACAGGTCTTTTTTTACGAAATGCCGGGGCGCAGAGTCGCTTCAGAGTGTTTGTCCTTAAGTATTCACAATGTGCTGTCGATACTGACTTATACTTTGTTATACCCGTCGTTGTGCGTATGGAATATTATGAAAAAGAAGGACCCATTAATTTCATTTATTATTGAAAAGAAGATTCTTGATGAAAGAACCCTTGAGGCTGTAATCAAGCAGCACCAGGATACCGGACAAAGTCTGGTTAGTATTTTGAAAAAAGAGAATCTTTTGGATGAGGATCAGTTAACAAAGGTTGTTGCCGGCGCAAACAATATAGAATTTATTAATCTTGCACCTGAAATGGTTGATCCGATGGTGGCCCACCTGGTTTCCTATGAGATGGCTAATCAGTACAACGTGATTCCAATAAAGAAAGAAGAAAACCAATTACAAGTGGCGATGGATTCTCCTTTAAACGTGTCTATCAGGGATCGAGTCGAGATGAAGACAGGATATAAGATTATTCCTGTTGCCGCGACACCCGATGCCATAAGACAGGCTATACATTATCACTTCAACGTTACGAATGTGACAAAGCAGGCTATAGTTTCGATGCGGCTAAAGGAAGATCCCGCCAAGATTACCCAACATGATGAGATTGAACAGGAATCAGCAAAAGCCGCAACTTCCCCCATTGCCAAACTGGTTTCTTCCATAATTAATGGTGCCATTGATTCTCGCGCAAGCGACGTACATATCGAGCCACAATCTTCCGAAGTAAGAGTTAGGTATCGTATAGACGGGACTTTGCGCCCTGCAGTTAGCTTGCCCTCATCGGCACAGCAAGAAGTAGTATCGCATATTAAAGTTATGGCGGATATGGACATTTCTGAGCGAAGGGTCTCTCAAGATGGTCATATGACTTCCCGAAGAGATGGCAAAGATTATGATCTTAGGGTCTCGTCGCTGCCGGCTGTAGGAGGAGAGAAAATAGTCATCAGACTTCTCGACAAGGATGTTGATAAGTGGTCAATTGATGAGATAGTAACTTGCTCAGACGATAATCAAAAACTCAGAACATTAGTCAAGAATCCTTACGGTATGCTTTTACTTACCGGCCCCACCGGATGCGGTAAAAGTACTACGCTTTATACAATTCTTCAATTGCTCAACACTCCGGATAGAAATATTGTCACAGTTGAAGATCCTGTTGAATATCGCCTTGAAGGTATTACCCAGGTCCAGGTTAAACCGGTCGCCGGAAGGACTTTCGCATCGGCTCTGCGAAGCATCGTTCGGCAAGACCCGGACGTAATCCTCATTGGTGAAATTCGTGATGTTGAGACGGCTGAAATAGCTATCAGCGCGGCGCTCACCGGCCATCTCGTTTTAAGCACATTACATACGAATGATGCCGTAGGTGCAATTTCGCGTTTGATTAATCTCGGCGTACCTCCATTTCTTGTAGCTTCAGCTCTCCTGGGGACGGCAGCGCAAAGGCTTATCAGGGTTTCCTGCCCCAAGTGCAAGCAAGTCTATGAGCCGCCGGAGCATGAATTAAATTGTCTGTTAGGTAAATCACATCAGGATAAGAAGATAAAGTACTACCAGGGAACAGGATGTAAAAGTTGTTACCATACCGGATATCGGGATCGAAAAAGCATTTACGAGATATTGTGCATTTCTCCGGATATAAGAAGAATGATTATCAGCAGAAGCAGCGAATCAGAAGTTAAAGAGCAGGCGATTGCGGAAGGTATGAAGAAGCTTCGTGACAGTGCGGTAAATGAAGTTTTAGATGGCACCACAACTACTGAAGAAGTAATGCGAGTTGTCGATATGAGGATGGACTGATGGCTGTTTATGACTACACAGCGAAAGATGAAAACGGGAATACACTCACTGGTATTTATGACGATATTGATAATGTTGCCGTGCTGCGAGAAGAACTGTCCAAGATGGGTTATGCTCTTGTAAAAGCTCGTCGGCGAAAGAACTTGGGGATAAGATGCAGAAAAATAAGGCAGTCTGAAGTCGTTACCTCTATTTATAGATTTGCAGAGATGTATTCGGCGGGATTATCGATCGCAAGGTGCATTGAGATACTGGAGGAACAGAGTGAAAATCCTGCCTTCGGGCATATACTCGCTGATGTGAGGCAAAGTGTCGAAAATGGTTCAAGCCTGGAAAGTGCGTTTGGAAAATATAGTGACGTATTCTCGGATTTTTTTACTGGAATGCTTGAGGCCGGTGAATCTGGAGGGAAATTATCAGAAGCTCTTGAGATGAGTGCTGTATATATCGAAAAACGAATGCATATAAGGCAGAAGATCAAATCTGCCTTTACCTATCCAATCGTTGTGACCGTTATTTGCTTTATAGTTGTCAGCTGCCTTGTGACTTTTGTCGTACCTGTCTTTTCGAAAATGTACGATCAGTTTAATCTTGTGTTGCCTGTTCCTACCCGTGCTCTTGTAGGCTTGAGTGCTCTGGTGAAAGACTTTTGGTGGGCAATTCCAATTGTTGTGGTGGGAGCGGCGATAATATTACGTAAATTGTTTAGGAATCCCAATGCCAGAGCAGGATGGGATATTTTCAAGCTAAAGATGCCTGTTCTCGGCAAACTTAATCGTATGGTGATAGTTTCACAATTTACACGAACCTTTGGAATGTTGATTTCTGTGGGTGTTTCGGTAATTAGGGCTCTGGAAGTAGCGTCTCAAGTAGGTAATAACCACAAGCTATCGGAAATTACTAAAGAAATACAGGAATCTATTGAGAAAGGCCAAAGTATCGGGAGTTCTTTAGAGAAGCATGATATTTTTCCTTCAATGATTGTACAGTTGGCTATTTCAGGTGAAGAGGCCGGAGAGGTATCTCAAATGTTAACTAAGGGTGCTGATTTTCTTGACAAAGATATAGACAGAATAACAAGAGCTTTAATTGTGAAGTTAGAGCCTGTGTTGACGGTTATTATGGGATTGATTATAGGTCTTGTTCTTTTAGCAGTGTATTTACCAATATTCGATTATATGAGCCAGTTGAAATAGACAGGGGTGCATATAGAAACTCCAGC
>JASFMF010000129.1:0-5752 GCA_050117705.1 Phycisphaerales bacterium | reverse complement strand
CGGCCTTCCTTGTATTACCGGCCTCGTTTCCGCACCACCGCACATCCGGGCCTTTGCCGAATATCACCGCCTGTGGCGCCAGCTCGCGAATCATTTCGTACCACTGTGCGTGAGTGTATTTCTGGCCGCCTTTGCGTTTTGGATGTGCGCCATCGAACCAGACTTCATGGATAGGACCGTATTCGGTCAGCAGCTCGAATAGCTGGTTCATAAAATATTCGTTATAGTCATCCGCAACGAATTTGAAGGTGCGCTTATCACGGAATGGCCAGCCCGGTACAGGGCGAGGTATCACCCGCTCGGAGTATTCGCTCAGGTTGCCGTATAAACCATCCGGATGTTCAATCTGGTATAAATCAGCAGGGGACAGATACACCCCGACCTTGAGCCCGTACTTTTTGCATGAATCGACCAAATCGCGCAGCACGTCACCTTTGCCGTCCCGCCACGGACTTGAGGCCACCGAGTGCTTGGTATATCGCGTTTGCCACAGGCAGAATCCATCGTGGTGCTTGGCTGTCAGGATAACCTGTTTCATTCCCGCATCTTTCATAATCCGGCACCACTGGTCGGTATCCAGCTTTTCGGGATTGAAAATTTTCGGGTTCTCCATGCCGGTCCCCCATTCCCGGCCGGTGAATGTGTTGACGCCGAAGTGGACAAAGCAGATGAACTCCAGCTCCTGCCACGCAAGCTGTTGAGCCGAAGGTTTGACACTGGCTGCTTTTTGAATCAGCTCTTTTTGGGATACTGTCCTGCTTTGGTCGACGGCATCATATACGCGGACGTAATCGACAACAAAGTAATCGGGCAGTTTGGCCTTTGTTATATCTCCGCCCCATTTTCCGATTTCTTCTGTGAGTTTTATGTACTCGGGAACCTGCGAGACACCACCTGCGTTTGTGCGCCAGGTCTCTTTCGCATCCACATAGAAAACGTATTCATCTGGTTTCCAATGCAAAGCAAAAGTATGAAAATCATCGCTGATGCCTGGTATTGTGCTTTCTTTTCCAGTGTGTTTGTGCTCTTTTCCATAGCCATCCCAATGCAGGTTCTGAGTGATTTTGTCTTCCCGCCAGGGTTTTTCCATGATGTCTATTTCTGTGCCGTCTTTGCCTTCGTTACCTATTTTATTAACGCTGTCTATATGAAGCCAAAAGGCCGGCCAATGTCCCTCTTGTTCGGGAAACTTGCACCTGCACACCCAATAGCCGAACTTATGCTCGAATCTTTTTCTGGTTCGTACTGCTCCGCTCGTGTAACGGTCAGAGTCTTTTTTTGTACGTATTAGGAGATTACCTTCGCCATCCAGGTAAGAGTCCTCTTTGACCCAATAGCCGTCACGCCGTTTCCAGTCACCGAGGATTTCCCATTTGGAGGTATCAATATTTGTGCCGTTGAATTCATCGTTCCAGGCCAACTTCCACATTTTTCCTACACCGGCAGGGGGCATAAATTCCTCACGAACCCCTCTCAACTCGGTTTCGGGATTTGCTGTTGCCGAAATCGAGTTTGTCAATATACAAAATACCCCGAAGAGAGCCGCCAGTTTCATAATATGGCGTGATTGATGCTTCATATTTTGCTCCTCACAATATTGATGATGTTTAATAAAGCAGGTCAATAATTAGTTATTCTGTGGCGCTGCTTCTTTCCAGCCGCTTCGCTGAGTTGCACAGAAACCTGAGATAATTGTGGCTGTCAGCATAATTAAGAACGTGATGGTAGTGAACCAATTTCCCCATGCTGCAGTAACATGAGCTGTTTTTATGATAACCGTGCCGATGGCAAAGGACTGCAGGAACATCTTGACTTTGCCGGATACAGTGGCGGCGAAGTTGACACCGCGTGCTTCGGCGATATGTCGCAATATTGTTACATAGGCCTCTCTTGCGATTAAGATACCTGCTACCGACCAATGAATAATCGCCAAAGTTACATTGCCGAGGCCAAAAAGCTTTGGCTCACCGATTATTGCAAAACAAATAAAAGAGCCACATACCAGAATTTTGTCCGCCAGGGGGTCAACCATTCGCCCGAATTTGCTGGTTACATTGAGTCTGCGGGCTGCTATGCCGTCAACGATGTCGGTCAGGCCGGCAATTACGAACAAAACGAACGCGATATCGAGAAAAAAGGCCTTATCGGCGACATAGGGCGAATATAGAATCATGACGAGAAAAACGATGGTTAAAACAAGCCGCCCAAAAGTCAAAATGTTCGGTATATGTTTTAACATAATCAAAAGTGTACTGTGTTAGTCATAAAATTCAATACTAAATTTGCTCAATTAATAAATCGTAGTCTTTTGTGCCAATGACTTTAGCGTCAATAAATTGTCCCGATTTTGCTGTGCACTTTTTGATGATGCAAATGCTGTCGATATCAGGCGCCTGGCCATAAAAACGTCCCCGGCCACTGCTTTTGCCGTTGATGTAATCGACTAAGCAGGTCAAATTTTCGCCGATTCTGTTTTTGTTTTTAGCAAATGCGATTTTCTGCTGGGTCAGCATTAGTTCATCGAGACGCTGCTCTTTGACTTTATCAGAGACCTGGTCCGACATTTCCGCTGCGGCGGTGCCGGATTCAGCGTAGAACATAAAACTGCCTAAGGCATCGAATTCAGCCCATTTGATAAAATCCAGAAGCTCGTCAAACTGTTTGTCACTCTCGCCGGGGAAGCCGACTATTATTGTTGTCCTCAGCGCGATATCCGGCATAGCGCATCGCAGCTTCTCGATTAGTTGTTTGAGCCGGTCATTCGTATCCTGCCGGCGCATAGCCTTTAAGATTTCGTTATTTACATGCTGGATTGGGATATCGAGATAGTGAACAACTTTTTTGCTCTCAGCGATAGTTTCGATTAGTTTATCATCAATTCCCGATGGGTTTAGATACATCAATCGAATCCATTTCAGGCTATCAATTTTGTCAAGCTCGTTGATAAGACCGGCCAGGCCATTTTCGATTTTAAAATCCCGGCCGTAGTACGTGCTGTCCTGGGCTATGAGGTTTAATTCGACTGCACCGGCTGAAACCAGCTCAGTTGCTTCGGATATAATAAGTTCCTGAGGCTTACTTCGGAATCGGCCTCTGATTGCAGGTATAGTGCAGAAAGAACAGCGATGGTCGCAGCCCTCGCTGATTCGCAAATATGCCCAGTGTCTTGGTGTGATAAGTAATCTTGTTCTGTCGTCGTTAATTGTCTCGGATGACGGCTTTAAATATGCAACTGGTTGCTTACTGGAAAGTGTTTCTCTGATTATATTGGCGATGTTGTCCCTTTGACCAAGACCGACAATAGCATCTATACCGTTGACTTGATTAAAAAGCTGTTGGCCTGCTCTTTCCGAAAGACAGCCTGCAACTATAACTTTTTTAACGTTTTCTGTGCGCTTATGATTGACAGCAGTTCTTATTGCTTCGAGAGATTCGTCTTTAGCCGGAGTGATAAAGCCACAGGTGTTAATGATGACAACGTCAGCAACAAAAGGCTCAGCGCTTATAAGGAAACCGGCCTCGGCGATTTCAGCCAGCATCCTTTCGCTGTCGACTAAATTTTTAGGACAGCCTAAAGCTATAAAACCGACTGTAATTTTCTGTTTTTTTCTCGATGTCATTGGCTGAAAATAGCAAAAAAAAACGATTGGGTCTAATATTTTAAATTTGGTGAGAGTTTTTGAACTGGAAATTGTTTTTACTAATTATTTAGGAATATACTTGACGATGAATAGAATATCCTATATAATTTTTCATAGTTTTCTGTTTATATCTGGGTAGGGTTACATAGGAGTCAGGGACATATAGATTTTTGAACCCGGTATTACAGCGATGGGTGTAAATTATGGCCAACATCGGCCAAAAAATTAGTCACAGTCAATGGTTGTTTCTGGTTGTGGCTGTGGGGGTTGTTTTGTGGACAGGGGGGTATTGTCAGCTTTTCGGTCAATCAGACACAGAAGAAAATGCCGCGAAGGCTCTGAATGACCTGCAGATAGACCTTACTGTTCCCGAACCGAATATCCCTATACCTGAAATCTACAAAACTCCACCCAAAGTCGTTGAGCAAGTGGTTGGCGGCTTATCGGAGCTCAAGCTATTTTACTTTTGTAAGCACCATACCTCTGATGAGCTAAAGAAAATTGTCCACGAACAGTTTGCAACAAAACTTTTCGATAAAAAGGGCAATCAAACGAAATTAGTAGATTATACTGTCAGCAGCAGTCCCGCCACTAATCAGTTGATTGTAAGATGTCCGGCCCGCGAAGATATCGGTGCAGTACTTGAACTTTTAGAAGCGGTGGATGTCCCTCCGATTCAGGTTAAGATAGACTGCCTAATATCCGAGATTTACGCGGACTTTACGTTCGACCGTGAAACGACTATCGAAATATTAAACCTGTTCGGTGAGAATATTACGCTGAAACCAGGCGGCCAGCCCTTCGGGGAGAGTATTTTGGATTTAGTAGATGAAGGAGGGGAACTTCTTCCTGCATTCCCGGGTGCTTCATTAAGGGAGCTTATTCGCTCCAGAATGGGCCTTAAAATCGGATATTTGAGCGGCGCCCGCAATTTCGCAGTTTTAGTTGACCTGCTCGAATCAAGGGGTTATCTGAAAATCCTGATGAATCCTGTCCTCGAGACTACCAATGGTAAGACCGCCGTGGTTAAATCAAGTCAGCATGTACCCCTGCAAAAAGTAACCAAATACGTACCAAGTGAAAGCGGAAGCGGTGCTTACCTTCCGCAAACTGAAACAGAATATGTCGATGTTATTGATTCACTCGAGGTCACTCCGCATGTTTTTTCGGATGGCTCCATTGCTCTTGAAACTATCATCCATCTTGAAGCGAAGAATACCCCTGACGGTGTAAAGCAGGTTCCAATTCTATCTAAAAAGGAAATCACTAATAAGGAAAACCGAGTTCGTCCGGGTGAAAGCCTCATAATTGGTGGAATGAGGAAGAACGAGAAGTTTGGGGTTGTTCGTGGCGTTCCGCTGCTAAAAGATATACCTCTGCTTGGTTTTTTGTTCTCCAGTGAGGATACGGAGATGCGTGCGGTCGAGACTATCTTTATATTGACTCCAACCTATTCCACCGGCGGCAGACCAAGAAGAGAGGTGATGGAAGAAATTGCAAAAAAGCATGAGTCTGTTCAAACAGAAAGTTTACAGGAAACTATTATGGGGGATATTTTTGGGGACAAGGGTGCTGAGGAGGAACAGCTGCAGAAAATCCAGGAGGCTGAACAATCGCTTCATGAGGCCCAGGCGAAAAGAGAGGAAGCCAGAAGTGCAGCCAGGCAGGCAAGTGCTGAAGTTGAACGTGTAACAACTGAGGCGGCTAAAACCAAAGCCGATGCCGAACAATTAATGGCAGAGGCTCAAAAGCTAATTACTCGGGCCGAAGCGCAATCCAAGGCTGCCGGTAAAGCAAAAACTGCCGCGGATAAAGCTATAGAGGATGCCAAAAAGGCCCAGGAACAAGCCAGGAAAGCAAAAGCTCAGGCTGATGAGAAAACCAAAGCTGCCGAGAAAGCGATAAAAGAAGCCGAAGCTGAAAAGGCAAAAGCTGCAGAAAAACAAAGTAAAGCTAACCCTCCAAAACCTAAAGAGGAACCTGATAATTCCAGGACTGATAAGCTCAAAGAAGAAGCGCAGGCAAAAGCCGAAACTAAAGAATCCGAAAAGGATACTGAAAAGGCCAAAGCTGAAGAAAGTAACGACGAACCTGAAGCCTGAAAAGGCTTA
>JASFMF010000128.1:0-5765 GCA_050117705.1 Phycisphaerales bacterium | reverse complement strand
TTCAAACTTCAGCTATCAGCATAAGCCTATGTGTTTAGTTCTTCGTAATAATATATGCAGGATATTAGAATATCGACAGAAAACAGACAGTTAATAACCCGAAAATCGCACAAATAGTCTACAAACCGACTATTGAAAAAATCTTTAAGTTCTGATACTCTTGGGATAATCAGGTATTAAAAATGGATTTTCCGGAACGAATAACTATTCAAAGTCATACGATAACCATTGTTCCGAGATACGCTGAAACCGATAAGGCCGGTGTCGTCCACCACAGCGTTTATCCGGTATGGTTTGAAATGGGGCGCACAGAACTTTTACGCGTCAACGGCCTTGCATACAAAGACCTCGAACAAGCAGGGGTATTCTTCGTTGTGGCCGAATTATTTATAAAGTACCGTCAGCCTGCAATGTATGACGAGGAACTGAAGCTTCAAACAAATTGTTCTAAAGTTACAGCCAGCAGAGTCGAGCACACATATAAACTTATGCGGTTCGGCAATGGGATAATCGTAGCCGAAGGCTCGAGCGTGCTGGCCTGTGTCAATGGCGATGGGAAGATTCGCCGGGTGCCGGAGTTTATGTATCCTTCAGAGGGTGAAACCGAACATAAGTAAAAAATTTCTACTAAACGAGTCATAAAAAGCAACTCTCTCGAGGTTTTCAATTGACAATTAACGATTACTATTGAAAATTCATTTATGAATCCAGAAAAAAAAGAATACTGTGGTCTCTTCGGCATTTTCGGCGACCCCGAAGCTGTCCATAAGACTTACCTGGGCATGCATAGTCTTCAGCATCGCGGCCAGGAATCGGCGGGTATTGCCTCAAGCAACGGTGAACTCATTCAATGCTATACCGGTATGGGTACGGTTAGAAGAGTTTTTCGCACCGGCAGAGGACTACTTAGGAAATTACGTAACCCAATAGCCATCGGTCATGTCCGGTATTCAACAACGGGCTCCAGCAAGGCTATAAATTGCCAGCCCCTTCTGGCCGAGTACTCACGCGGCCAGGTGGCTGTGGCACATAACGGCAATCTTATTAACGCGACACTGCTTCGGGACGAATATGAAGCTCACGGCAGTATTTTTAGCTCCACAAATGACACCGAGGTCATTACTCATTTAATTGCCAAGCCGACTCATGTCAGCAATACCGACCCTCTGGCACATGTGCTGAACCATCTTCAGGGAGCGTATAGTCTTGTGTTTTTATTCGCCGACCGTATCGAAGCAGCCAGAGACCCTTACGGTGTCAGACCTTTGTGCATTGGCCAGACCGACAAAGGTGCTTGTGTGGTTGCCAGCGAGACGTGCGCGCTTGATGCAATCGATGCGAAGTTCATTCGTGAAGTTGAACCGGGTGAAATCGTTACGCTGGATAAAAATGGTTTGCACAGCAGGTTTTTCATTACGCCGGGGACCATTACGCCGGCCCACTGCATCTTCGAGCATATTTATTTCGCCAAACAAAACAGCACTATTTTTGGTGAAAACGTACATGAGCTGCGAAAAAAAATCGGAAGACAGCTCGCAAAAGAATATCCTGTCGAGGCGGATGTTGTAATACCTGTTCCGGACTCAGGGACATCGGCTGCGGTGGGATACGCCGAAGAAAGCAAGATACCTTTCGATATGGGAATGGTCAGGAGCCATTACATAGGCAGAACGTTTATCACGCCCGACCAGAAGTTAAGAGAACTGGAGGTTAAACTTAAACTTTCGGTTATCAAGGAAGTCGTCGAGGGCAAACGCATCGTAGTGGTGGATGACTCAATCGTTCGAGGCACAACAACCAGAGGCAAAATCAGAACATTACGTCAGGCCGGTGCGAAAGAAATTCACATGCGAGTGAGCTGTCCCCCTATCAGGTTTCCCTGTTTTTACGGCATTGATTTTCCGACCAGGGAAGAACTGCTGGCGAATAATCGTAACCTTGAAGAAATTAAAAAATTCCTCGACGTTGACAGCGTAGGTTACCTGTCACTCGAAGGAATGCTCGAGTGTGCTGCATTGCCTAAAGACCACTACTGCGCCGCCTGCTGGGACGGCAAATACAGAATACCTGTAGATAATGCGGTCAATAAGTTCTCGATGGAACGTTATCAACTGCAAATGTTCGAGGAAGAACAATAGCCGGTTTTCAACCGCGAGCCAGAGAAGATGAGCAAATACATCAGCTATGAACAATCCGGGGTAAATATTGACGCCGGGGAGGATATGGTTCGGCAAATTTCTTCGGCTGTCGCCAGCACATTCGGGCCGCGGGTTATCGAATCACACAACGCCTTTGCCGGGATGTTTCGCCTGGACTATGACGAGCGGCTGTTTAAGAAAAATTATAAAAATCCAGTTCTTGTAGCCTGTACTGATGGAGTGGGCAGCAAAGTACAGTTAGCCGGTCAAATAAAAAAGTTCGATACCGTAGGCATTGATTTGGTTGCGATGAATGTCAATGATATGCTTGTGCAGGGTGCCGAGCCTTTGTTTTTTCTCGATTACTTAGCTGTTCACAAATTAGATCCGAAAATAGTAGCCCAGCTTGTAAAAGGCGTAGCGACCGGCTGCCGGCAGGCCAACTGTGCGCTAATTGGAGGAGAAACCGCAGAGATGCCCGATACATATTCACCGGGTGATTTCGATATGGCCGGGTTTGCGGTCGGGGTTATCGAACGAAAGAAAATAATCGCAGGCCAGACCATAAGAAACGGCGACGTGATTTTGGGCCTTGCTTCAAGCGGACTGCACAGTAACGGCTACACACTGGTTCGCAATATTTGTTTCAAGCAGGCAAAGCTAAAAATGACTGATTGTTTAGCTGAGCTTGACGGAGCAATGCTTGGCGACGTACTGCTGGAGCCAACGCGTATTTACGTTCGGCCGATTATAAAACTGCTGTCGCAATACAAGGTCAAGCGCATTGTGCACGGAATGGCGCATATTACAGGCGGCGGACTGGTGGGGAATATTCCGCGAGTGCTGCCGAAAAACTGCAATGCGAGTATAAAAAAATCGAGCTGGCCGAAACACAAAATCTTTACGTTCCTTCAAAAAACAGGCCCTGTAGAAGAAGATGAAATGTACAGGGTTTTCAATATGGGGATAGGATTCGTGCTGATAGTTGCGGAAGATTTCGCCGAATCCATAACCAAAAAATTAACAAAATACGGAGAGCGGGTTTATAAGATCGGCCGGGTTACCACAGGTACCGGCAAAGTTGTCCTTAAATAAGTTAAGAGCGTTCTTAAGCGCACTAAATGGAAACTTCAAAATCTTACACAGGAGGTGAAAAATGAGTGGTATCTTTGGAATTGTCTCGAAAAAGAATTGTGCCGAAACCCTTTTTTACAGCACTGATTATCATTCCCATCTTGGAACCGAATACGGAGGTATAGCAGTTCTGGGGGAGGGATTCACCCGCCAGATACACAATCTGAACCAGAGCCAGTTCAAGTCAAAATTCTACGATGACTACAAGAGCATAAACGGCAATAAAGGCATCGGCGTTATCAGCGACTACGAAGAACAGCCTATTTATATGAATTCGAGATTCGGAGAGTTTTGCTTAGTGACCAGCGGATTTATAGAAAACGCCGACGAGCTGGCAGCCGAATTGCTGAAGGAAGGAATATCATTCAGCGAAGTAAGCAAAAGGATGGTAAACACAACAGAGCTGATAGCAAAACTAATCAACCGGGGAAGTGATTTAATAAATGGCATAGAGAATATGTTCGATGTTATAGAAGGCTCGTGCTCGCTTTTATTGCTGACCAAAGAAGGAATATACGCCGCAAGAGACAGACACGGATACACACCACTAATAATCGGCAGACGGCCTGATGCATGGGCCGTCACAGCAGAGAGCACCGCCTTCCCGAATACCGATTTTGATATCATAAAACACGTCGAGCCGGGAGAGATAATCCTGATAAATGAAGAAGGAATATCGCAAAAAAAGCCCTGTGGAAAAAAAGAAAACCAAATCTGTGCATTTCTATGGATATATACCGGTTTTCCGGCTTCAAACTATGAGGGAATAAATGTAGAGGTCGTCAGGGAAAGATGCGGACGATACCTTGCAAAACACGATACGGATATTGAAGTCGACCTTGTCTCAGGTGTCCCGGATTCCGGATTCGCACACGGATTAGGATATGCAATGGAATCAGGCAAGCCGTTCAGGCGTCCTCTCGTCAAATACACTCCCGGTTATGGCAGAAGTTATACGCCGCCCTCGCAGGAAACGCGTGACCTGATTGCAAAGATGAAGCTTATTCCCATTAAAGAAGTCATCGAAAATAACAGCATTGTCGTGTGCGAGGATTCTATAGTAAGAGGGACCCAGCTTAAGAACTTCACTATTACAAAGCTCTGGAACTGTGGCGCCAGGCAGATACATGTAAGACCGGCCTGCCCGCCCTTGATGTTCCCCTGTAGATTTAACCTTTCCACACGATCGGCGCGCGAGCTTGCCGCACGAAGGGCTATTCGGAACATCGAAGGCAGTGATGTGGAGGACGTATCGGAATATATAGACCATAACTCGGAAAAATACAAAAAGATGGTCGAATGGATAGCCAGTGATTTGGACGTAACAACGCTGAGGTATCAGACTGTGGATGATATGGTCAAGGCTATCGGGCGAAAGAAAGAGGACCTCTGCCTTTACTGCTGGACCGGCGAGTGCCCGAAAACGACCTGTCCGAAAGCAACCAGAATTTTTGATATTGTGGAAGTAAAACCGGCCGCAACGAAAGTGAAAGAAACGAAAGCCGAGCTATGAAAACCTGATTACCGGTTCCTGGTTTTTCATTCTGTATTTTAAATGTTGTATTTTTCAGACATCAATTAAAGAATGAGAACAAGAAAGTATAGTTTCGTCAAGTTCTTCGCGGCGGCGCTGATTTACATCGCCTTTGCGCTATACTTGTATCAGCCCTATCTCAAAAACTTTAACAGGTGGCAATGGCTTTTAATTGTAAATGCATCTTTGGGTTCTTTGGGCTGTTACGTTCTCAGCCGGCGATGGGTAGTCGGATTCGGTGAGTCACTTTTCGCAGGAGCTATTTATGGTTTCGGGCCGTTCATGCTCGGACTGATGAAATTTCATCCCACTGCCGGCTTTCTGACGGCATCTATACCCTGGCTGTTTTGCCCTGCCGCGTTCGGACCCAGATACAAATGGCGGTGGATAAGAATTCCGCTTGTGGTTCTGCCGTTTTTAGCGATAGTGCTGTTCTTCCGTGTATCCGTTTACTATCGTCTGTTCGCAGTTTCGACACAGGCAAAATTAGATTCAGCCGATCTGCCAAGTTTGCTGGCGCCGCTTGTTATGGTAACACGAAAATCAAACTTAATCGGTTTTTACCATATTCCAATAGCAACGCTGATTATGGGGTTTTGCATGATGCTGGCGGCAAGGCGGCTCGGTGTAATATTAATTATGGCCTCCGGGACGGCGCTGGGCTGCTTCAACTTTTTTCCCGAAGTCAGCCCGATTATTTTTCTTTCCATACCTGTGTTATGCTGCTCGGTGCTTATCGGCGAAGGGATGCAGGGGTTATCCTCGGCCGGTCATGCAGACAGCAAATGGTTAGTGTTGGACGTGATGATTATCAGCGCTCTTTCTATAGTGACGTTACTGCTGGCGACCAAATACTTCCAGGTATTTCTGGGGCTGGCCGCAGGATACGCAAGGCTTTTTACCAAAGCCGGCAAGATGTACCTGCTCGGTGCTATCGCGGTGGCGGTTATTTATTTTAT
>JASFMF010000127.1:0-5785 GCA_050117705.1 Phycisphaerales bacterium | reverse complement strand
TGTCCTTTCTTTATACTAAAATGTTTACTGTTTCAGAAATTCATCTATCTCTCCGGCGGCCTTCATTCCATCTGCAACAGCCGCAACAACAGTAGATGCCCCCCTTACAATGTCACCACCTGCAAAGACTCCGTGCCTGGATGTTGACAGAGAACCTTCCTTTGTTCGGACAAGGCCATCTTCCAGCTCCACGCCCGGGAGAATTATTTCGATTTCTTCCGGCGATTTCTGACCTATCGCCTCTACCACAATATCCATATCAAGCTCGTAAGCACTAGATTCCACCGGTTCGGGCCTGCGTCTGCCTGATGAATCCGGCTCGCCCAGCTTTGTCGGACAAACTTTAATAGATTTTAACTTTCCACCTTCAGAATTAAACTCAAGCGGCTGAGTCAATATCAGAAAATGCACGCCTTCCTGAATTGCCCTGTCACGCTCGGCGCTCCAGGCGGGCATTTCTTTGAAAGACCGACGGTATATAACATAAACGTCTTTGGCCCCGAGCTGACCGGCTGTAACCGCCACGTCCATTGCAGTATTACCCCCGCCTATTGCCGCAATGCGCTTGCCCGAGAATTTTAACCTGCCCGGCGCCTTGACAGCCGAAAGAAAATCCATCGAATTCCATACTCCGTCAATCGTACTATCACCAATGCTGACGGAGTTCGTAAGGCCCATACCGATAAAGACCGCATCAAATCCTTTTTCTACAATTGTATCCAAATTGAAATCGTCCCCCAGCTCTCTGCCGAGGCGCAGGCGCATCCTGTCCTTTGGAACGCCGGCGAATATGGATGCAATTTCATTCCTCAGTGCGCTGCCCTGCCTGTCATCCGGAATTACCGATTCTATCATTCCGCCGAACTCGCTGCTCTTATCGTATATTTTTATGGAGTGACCTTCTTCAAGCAGCTTTGCCGCGCAGGCCAGACCCGCCGGACCGGCGCCGATTATGGCTATACTTTTTTCGGTTTCCTCTTTTGGTATGCGAAGTTTCGACCAACCGTTCTTATTAGCCTGCTCAGCAAGATACCTTTGTATATCGGCGATAGGCAGTGAACCGTCACCGATAAAGCCCTGCAAACAGCCGCCCTGGCATTGCTGTTCAACCGGACACAGCCATGCACAAACTTCAGGGAATATGTTTGCCTGCCTTATAATTTCGTAAGCTTCTTTTTCCTTGCCATCCAGGAACAATTCGATGAACTTCGGTATCTCGATACCGGCCGGGCACGCCAACTGGCATGTCGGCTCCTGACACTTCCGGCAAGCCGATGCAAGCCTGAGCAAGTTATCTTTATCACTCATCCTGCCGAATCTGAATATCGGCCCATACACCTCATTGTCCCGCACGACACAGCCGGTCATACCTTGGTCGCGCATTATCTGCGTGCATGCACTACAGCTTATGCAAACTTTCTCCGGATACATCCGGCCGTTATTAATTATATCTTTGGCAAAGTCGGGATATGCAAAGCCCATCCTCCCTGCGCCGGCTAAGGTGACAAGACCGTTCTTTTTGTTCGCTGCCGCAACGTTCGCAAAAAGCGTCCGAAGCCAGCTATAACCCGTACCGACTATCGCGATATCAGGAAATTCCTTTTGGACCTCACCGGTTACATTAATAAGCCTGCTCACGCCCACCAGCGGATGCTCCGGCTCTTCATAACCGCCGACTATCGCTTCATTAAAAGGCCTGCCAACATGCGGGTTATAATACGGATTTGCCACCGTTATGTTAATCAGCTTAACGCCGCGCTGCTGCATAAGCCCAATCAGCTTTTTCGGCTCCGTCAAATCCGGCTTAGTGTAATCATCTTTATCGACGCCCCAGCCGTAAGGATACGGAATAGCATCATAAATACCAAGACGGGAAACTACCGGTGCATCCTCGCCAAGCTCGCTGTGAATCTTATCGATAACTTCGAGGACGAACCTGGTTCGGTTCTCGAACGAGCCGCCGTATTTTCCCTCTCTGTTATGGCAGGCAAAAAGCTCATTTATCAAATATCCGTGACAGGATTTTACATCGACCGCATCAAACCCGATTTCATACGCTATCTTCGCCGCGTCAACGTAAGCATACTGAAGCTCATCGAGGTACTCGTCTGTTACAACAGGCCAGTCGTCAGGTATCTTACTTTTTCTGTTCAGGTCAGGCTTTTGCTGCGGCGTCAAAGCATCACGATATGGGTCACGCTGGGCAATCATAGGATGCCCAACGCCCTGCGGCTTGCTGTATCGCCCCGAATGTGTCAACTGCAAAACGATTACAGGATTATGTCCCGATGCAACCTCTCGCATCATTTTAACCATCGCGCGGAAGCTTTCTTTATTTTTTTTATTCAGCCACAACTGCCTCGGGTTGGCTCTACCTTCCGGGATAACCGCTGTGGCCTCGACCCAGATAAGACCCGCCCCGCCGGCGGCAAATCTTTCGTACCGCCGCAATGTAAGCTTGCCCGGCCTGCCTTGCGAATCGCCGTCGCAGCCCTCCATAGGATGAACCGCTAAAGAATTAGGTATAACCAACCCGCCCGCCTTCACAGACTCAGCTAAAATCGAAACATCCTCATCAGCCTCAATCCGCACACCAAGCCGCTGACTCAACTGCTTCAAATCTTCAATACCACCCAGGTTAAATTCCCACATATTGTATTCCTTATGTCCTGCAACCCTACCTCATATATTCACACACCAACTCATTCGAGCAAACCGTGATTTTACACTACAATTATGCTAATATCAAGCCCGCGGTGGGTATTGCCTGCCCTGGATAGAGTGGAATGAATTGTACTCGTAGAAAACTACATAATTCGGCTAATCCCCCTCTTCCGTGCATGATCCGGCTGAGAGGGTCTGAAGTTGAATCAACATTAGCCAAGTACATAACCAATTCAGGAAACCGGGCGTCGCAAGAATTACACCATTATCATCACGGAAAACTACCCCGGCGATAGAGGACGAAAACGATCCATGTGACAGAGCATTGCGTATGCGTCGTACGTAATCGCAATTTAGGAGCTTTCGAATACGACCACAACATGGCTTGCTTGCTTGTGCACCTTGAGCGATAAGATCAGTCATCACACCTTCACGCATATACACCAGCGAAAGATAAAGGCGAAGCACAAGTGACCCTTGAACTGCCATCTTTATCTTCACATGTAATGGTAATTGAATCTGGTCATCAAAAGGTGTGGTAGGAGCACCGTTTTCACGACGGTCTAATGAACTTGCTAGTGCAAACCAAAATACACCATTCGATAGTTCCTCAAAATCAAGATTGGACATGTGGATGGTTGATAATTCGCGCAACAACTCCTCAGACTGGAGTCGATCGGCTAGGTCATCGAGAATTTCGCGACATATCTTGAACTGGCGTTGCAATTTTCTATCATCTATTGCAGCGCGAAGTAAAACAACGGTCTTCCGCTACGAGAGTTGTATCGTACAAAAGCTCCGTGACGTTGAAATTAGGTGGCGGGCCTTCATCAACAGTGCCATACATCGCATAGAACTCACGGAGAGTATCACCGATGTGGTCTATGGAAAATGTCACGATTATTCACCTGTTATAACAATGTAAAACTTTTTTTAGCAGCTTTATCCTTAGTCGTCTCGCCCGTAATTTTAAAATACTAACAAAATTCTTTTTAGTTGTCAGCTATTATTTTCGAGTAATGAGCATCGAGCATCAAGTATTCCCAAGCTTTGTCTTCAGGAATTTAGCTGTATAACTTTTCTTGTTCTTAACAATCTCCTCCGGCGCACCGGCAACCACAACCCTGCCGCCTGCGTCTCCACCCTCCGGGCCGAGGTCTATAATATAATCTGCCATCTTGATAACATCAAGGTTATGCTCGATTACCACGACCGTATTACCCATATCACATAATCTTTGCAGAACATTCAACAGATTATGAATATCAGCGAAGTGCAAACCCGTCGTCGGCTCATCCAGAAGATATAAAGTATGCCCCGTAGCGGCCTTACCTAATTCGGCAGAGAGCTTCACCCTCTGTGCCTCGCCGCCCGAAAGCGTCGTCGAGGACTGGCCCAGTTGCATATAACCCAAACCGACATCTTCCAGTGTCTGCAAAATCCGAACAATCGTCGGGAAGTTCCCAAAGAATTTGAGCGAATCTTCAATCCTCATATCCAGCACATCGGCAATGTTCCTGCCTTTATAGGTGACCTGCATCGTCTCGGGATTGTATCTTGTGCCTTTACAACTCTGACATGTCACGTATACATCGGGTAAAAAGTGCATTTCTATTTTCTTGGTGCCTTGCCCTTTGCAGTACTCGCAGCGGCCACCCTTAACGTTAAAACTGAACCGGCCGGGCTTATAGCCGCGAATCTTCGCCTCTCGCGTCATGCTGAACAGTTTCCTTATGACATCGAACACACCCGTGTACGTAGCCGGATTGCTCCGGGGCGTTTTGCCTATCGGCGACTGGTCTATCTCGATAATTTTATCAATTTGAGAAATGCCGAGAACGTTTTTATGTTTACCCGGCTTTTCGCGCGAGCGATAGAGCCGGCGCTTCAATGCTCTGAGCAAAATCTGGCTAACTAACGTGCTCTTGCCCGAACCGGAAACACCGGTCACGCACGTAAAGACGCCGAGCGGAAATTTGACATCTATTTCCTTGAGATTATTCTCCACCGCAGCTTTCACCTCTATGCACTTTCTAAGATTATATTTTCTCCGCTTCACCGGAAGAGCTATAGTCTTTTTACCGTTGAGATACTCGCCTGTAAGCGACCTTTCGCAGCTGGTAATATCATCCAGACTGCCCTGTGCAATAACCTCGCCTCCATGCTTACCCGCAGCAGGGCCTATATCTATAATATGATCGGCGCTTTTGATTATATCTTCATCGTGCTCGACTACTATGACCGTATTTCCCAAGCGGCTCAAACGTTGAAGTATCCCCAATAACCTGTCGTTGTCACGTTTGTGCAGGCCTATTGTCGGTTCGTCGAGTACATAGCAGACACCAACCAGGCCGCTGCCAACCTGTGTCGCCAGACGGATTCTTTGCGCTTCCCCGCCGGCAAGGGTCCTGCTCATCCTGTCCAGAGTCAAATACCCAAGTCCGACGTCCGCCATGAATTTAAGCCGGGCCTTTACTTCCTTCAGTACCGCCGCGCCAATCATGGCCTTTTCTTTGTCCAATTTGAGTTTATTGAAAAAGGCCTTTGCCTTTTCGATACTAAGTGCAGTCAATTCATGTATGCTTTTGCCCCCAACGGTTACGGCAATGGCTTCTGGCCGAAGTCTCGCACCCTGACAATCCTGGCAAGGCTGTTCCGAAAGGTAACTGTGTAATCTTGTCTTTACATATTCGCTTGTGGTCGTCTCCCATCGCCTGGTAAGGTTCGGGATAACACCTTCGAACGAAAGACCGTATTTTTCCCTGTCGGCCGATGTCGTCCCGTACATCAAAATCCTGACGTACTCCTTGGGTATTTTTTGAAAAGCTATCGTTTTACTGATACCCATATTCCTGCAGAACCTCTTAACGAGTCTGTTGTAGAATATATTCATTCTCTTGCCGCCCTTGCGCCAGGCATCGATAGCGCCGTTTTCCAGCGATACACTTTTATCCGGCACAATCAGGTCAGGGTCGAATTCCAGGATTGTCCCCAGGCCGTCGCAGCTTTTGCAGGCACCGTATGGACTGTTGAAGCTGAACAGCCTCGGTGAAAGCTCTTCAAGGCTCGCCTGTGGATGTTTGGGGCAGGCAAACTTTTCGCTGTAGATGACCTCTTTCCA
>JASFMF010000126.1:0-5839 GCA_050117705.1 Phycisphaerales bacterium | reverse complement strand
CAGACTCATATTTCACAGTCTGAGCATATAAATTATCCCACTCAGCCTTTTCTTCCTTAGTCAAATCCGTTCTATGCAATGACGCAAATGGCGGATTATCTTTAAGATTACTGCCCACAGTGCTGATAACCACCTTCGCTCCGGCGTTATGACCAATCTTCGCAATATCTTCAAGATTACTACGGAAATGCTGATAGACCACTTCCAAATTCTTGTCATCCGCACGTATCTGCTTCTCAAGAAACATCTCCAATCCGCGCCAGGTCGTTGGTTTGCCTTTTTGGGCACCCGCCCATTCGGCAAGACCCGTAAGAAGCTGCCCCAGTCTTGTGCCTCTAACAGCAATGCCGGTGCGAATAACAGACATGCTCGGTAAAAGCGGCGCAAAGACCGTACCAGCCCCGTATGGGCCGGTCACTTCATTGTTACCGAGATACACAACGAACAAATCCGGTTCATACTTTGCACAATCTTTCGCTATTTCAACGACTACATGAGAATTTATCGCCGCCGTCGCGGCTATGATAACTTCAAAATTTACCCCCGGATACTTATCTTGCAACATTACCTGTAGTACACGCCCAAAACCAAATGCCCCGTCCGGCTCACCCTGAGCAGCAGACGCACCTAAGACGAAAATTCGATAGGTATCTTTTGATTTGTCCGCCGAAAAACTAAACGGATTAAATTCTCGTGCAATTTCTTTCGGAAAAAACCGCCAGCAGAACTTGACATTGTCACAACAAGATACCCCCCCATCCGCTTTATACTCAATTATCGCATCAGCAGGAAAACCATAACCGCCTGCACGCAACCCCAGCTCCAGCAGCAAAAAAAGCAAAGCCGGAATAACAATAAGGGCCGCAATACGGAATAACCAAAGACGCCAACCGGTTACAGGCTTATGCGACAATTCTTCGATATGCTTTTGCTTTTTTACACTTCTGAAGATTCTGGAAATAAGCGTTCTATCCGCCGAAGTGCGCAGCTTTGCTTTTCGCCGTTTAACCTTTCTCCTGGGATGCCCCTTAGATTCTTTTCTTCGTTTCGCATGCATTTGCGATTATTTCATTTTCGCTTTTGGATGGTCCTCAACACTTTCCGAACCTTAACGGAATTAGGGTCTATCTTCAATGCGGCACGAAGCTCTTTAAGAGCTTCCTGTCTTTGTCCCTGTTCTCCCAGCAAAATCCCCAGATTGTAATGCAGGTCTAAATTATCCGGCAAAACTTTCAGACCGCTTTGATACGTCTCCATCGCCTCAGCAACTTTTCCATGCTGGAATAGTACCAATCCCAAATTGATGTATGCCTCTGCTCTATCCGGCACTAATCGAAGCGTCTTGGTATAATATTCAATCGCCTCGTCAAATTTTTTCTGAAGATGATATGCAAATCCCAAATTGAAATACGCTTCGGCAAAAATAGGATATATTTGTACCGCCTTTAAATTATTCTCGATTGCCGCATTAATGTCTCCCCCTTTGCCGAATAATAAACCTATCTTGGCATAAGCCTCGTAATGATATGGAAAATAATCGAGAACCGAACGATACTGCCTGATAGCATCGGTACTCTTTTCCCGCTCATTCAAAAATTCCCCGTACTTCCAATACAGCCACCAGTCCGAAGGCATCTGCTCAATCGACCAGCGATACTGAGCATCAATTTCAGCGACAACTTCCGGAGAAAAGGATACCTCGTAGTTCTTGAGGTCCTGTTCCATCTGGCTAACCCGCTGGTCATGATACAACTGATTGGTAAAAGGCACCTGTTTAATATAATCATTGAGAACCACACTATAAATCTTGTATTCTTCCCAATCCGTGTAAGCCAAATTCCGTGCACACTCTTCTTTGTCAGGGAAAGGACGTTCTTTAGTCTTATTTGTTTTTATCCTGTCCGGAAGTATTTTCTCCACCTGCTCATAAATTGCCTTTGCCAAAATGTAATTACCGTTGAAATTCATGTGGACGTGTTCATAAAACAGTTCTTTACCGGCAGTGTCGTAGGAACTGTTTTCTTCAAACGTTTTTACGGCATCTAATAAATAAACATCTTCATCAGTCCTGTCACGTGCTACACTTCGTATAATCTCATTGATTTGGTTATCAGCACGGAAGCGAAGTGTATCCAGCTCACGCGCCTGAACATATCTTCCCCTGCCTTTTTCATAATCACCCATAGCCCAATAACACCACCCAAGTCGAAATTGCAGGTCTGCATAAGAGCCATCTATATCAGTAGCCGCCAAATACTGCTCCACTGCCTGAGTATAATTGCTGTCTGCCTCGAATTTGATTCCCTGCTGATAAAATTCCTCCCAGCTTTTCTTCTCAGCATCCGTTATATCCGCTCGATGCAGTGACGCAAAAGGCGGGCTGTCTTTTAAATTGCCGGGCACGGTACAAAAAATGATTTTTATTCCTCTCCTGGTTGCAAGTCGGCGGATGTCCTCAAGATTCCTTTGAAAGTGACTATAAACTATTGGAAGATTAACATTGTCCGCCCTGACCTGCTTTTCGAGAAACATCTCCATACCCCGCCATACCTTAGGCCTGTCGCTGGAACCTGTTATGTCCAGCAGATTGTTCATAAGCTGACCCAGCTTGGTGGCTTTAAGCGCGATCCCGAAACGGATTAAAGATAAATTGGGGCTAAGCGATGAAAAGACAGTCCCCGCTCCATATGGGCCGACCACCTCATTATTGCCAAGGTAAATAATAAACAAATCACTTTGATATTGCGCGCAATCTTCAGCTACTTCCAGAACCACATGGGAATTGATAGCAGGCATCGCAGGGACCATAACCTCGAAGTTCGTTTTCGGATACTGGTAACGTAACATTGCTTGTAGAATTCGCCCGAAAGAAAATGCACCATCCGGCGTGCCCGCCGCAGCCGAAGCTCCCATTACAAAAACTCGATAAGTATTGTCCGGTTTATTCACAGGAAAAACAAATGGGTCGGTTGTTCGAGCAATATTAGGGTGAAAGAAACGCCAGGCAAATTTATTATTGTTAGAGTAAGAGGGCACTGAGTTTATCTTACTTTTAATGGCAATATGTGTGGGAAAGCCATAGCCGGCAACTCGTAAGGTAATCTCCAGAAGCAAAAACAAAAGTGCCGGAATGACAGTAATTGCAATAATGCGAAACAGCCACAGCCGCCGGCCGGTTATCGGCTCACGCGGTATTTCCTCAACAGCTTTCTGTTTTTTAGAAGGTTTGAAGATTCCGGAAGTAGATTTTTTCTCTGCGTGCGAGTGCTGCTTTACTCTGCGCCTTTTGTTCCGTGATGACTTCCTGATTTTTCGTCTTTTAGCACTCATTCACTAAATCTTTTCGATAAGAATCTTAATCCTTATTTTTATTTAGGGACACGTTCTTTACTCCATCGGCTATCCAATAATGCTCGATTAGTTGGAGGTAGTTTTTTTCAAATAAGTCACTTCCGCCTTGCTTAGCATCCTGAATTTACCGGAACCAAGGCCGCGAGCAGTGAGCTTGCCTATTCGTATCCTGGTCAGTGCTTTCACAGGCAGCCCGACCTTCGCCAGCATCCTGCGGACCTGCCGGTTAAGACCCTGTCGAATAGTCACTTCGAGCATAGATTCTTTATGCCCGCGCTTTAATACTTTCACTGACGCCCTACCGGTTTTTCCCTCGGCCAGCCAAATTCCTTTTTTCAACTTTTCGATTTGTTCTGTGGCAATCCCGCCCTTAACCTTAACAAAGTAAGTCTTGGCTAATCCATATCGTGGATGTGTTAATCTGTTTGCCAATTCGTTGTCATTGGTAAGAATAATTAAGCCCGTAGTATCGGCATCGAGTCTTCCCACACAAAAGATGCGTTCATTAGTATGAATAAAGTCTATCGCTTTCCTTCTACCATGAGGGTCACGGTTAGTGCAAATAACGCCCTTAGGTTTATTAAGAAGAAAATACACTTTATTGGCGGCACGAATCTTCCTGCCGTTCACAGTTATAATATCTTTTTGAGGGTCAGCAAAAGCCGGCAGCTCATCCACAACTTTTCGATTTACTCTGACCACTCCACTGAGTATCAACTCTTCGCATTTTCTGCGAGAATCAACACCGGCCGACGCCAAAACCTTTTGTAATCTTTGTTCTGCCATTCAACACTCAACTCCTGACTTTTCAATTTATGTTCCGACAAAGCTGATATTTAACCTATCTGCGTAAATGATTCCTATACACGCTAATACCCAGAGTACAAAGCCAATCTGAAAAGGCAAATCCTTGAGAACAAACTGTACCGGGTCTGAAAATCTGCCCTGCTGTACCATCGCTCTAAAACGGAAAACACAATATAAAACCAGCGGCGCGGTATACACAAGATTATTAGTACCGAATAGCCTTAACGTCCTGTCATCCATAGCATAAAGTAAAAAACACACTACCGCCAGGCCACTGGTTACATCGAGCATATGTGCCAGCAGTTCGGGTGTATAGCCAGCCAATGTCTTACGAAACGACTCGCTTTTCTCATTAAGCAGTGCTATTTCACTTCGGCGTTTACCAAAGGCCAAAAACAAACACAAGGCAAAAGTGCAGATAATCAGCCAGGGTGAGATAAACACTCCCACCACAACCGCACCGGCGATGGCACGAAGGCAAAAACCTATCGATATCACTGTGCAATCGAGAATCATCATCTTCTTAAATACAAGCGAATATACAATCATTAACCCTATATAAGTGACAATAATAATCGCGAAAACCTGCGAAAGCATAAAACTACCAATAATCGCCGCCACCGCACACAAAGCAGCCATCCCGGCAGCCGATGAAATTGTAACACTGCCCGCTGCAATCGGCCTCTTACTTTTATCCGGGTGCAGCCCGTCGGTTTTACGGTCGATGATGTCATTAAGTATATAGACGGCGGAAGCAGCTAAACAAAAACAGAAAAAACCACCAATCGCCCTGCCAATAGCCAAAGGCTCACCAAGTTTTCGACCGAATATAAGGGCCGCAAAAATAAAAATATTCTTAGTCCAGTGCATAGGACGCATTATCTGCAAAAGCTTCATAACTTCGCCTTTCAATATTAAGAATGTCATCCCGGCGTAAGATTGTTATCCCTGCAAAAAAGAGATAGTGACCTATAGTTCAATACTATTGTCTTAAAAATATCGACATTTAAGCAGACAATGCGTAAAATTATACCGTAATAGGCACAAACTGTATAGCGTGCCGCTTATATTTAATGTAATACAGGGCACTAAATATGATAACAACCGTCGTTTTCGATTTAGACGATACACTCTACGATGAGGTAGATTATTGTAAAAGCGGCTTTGCAGCCGTGGCTGAATATCTCGCCAATCAGCCCGATGCACCGTGCGCCGAGCGTATTTACACCACCCTCTGGGAGCAATTCACCGCCGGCAATCACAAAACGACATTCAATGCCGCTCTCGATAAGCTTGGCATTGATTATGATGAAAAACTCATTGGCAAGCTAATAGAGATTTACCGAAACCATAATCCGAAAATTTCACTACCACAGGACAGCCGGAACGTCCTCTGTGAATTAAAAACAAAATATACATTGGCTCTGCTGACAGATGGCTTTCTTCCCGGTCAGGAATTAAAAGTCAAAGCGCTCGGAATCGAACAATATTTTCAGTGCATAATCTATACCGAACAGCTCGGCAGAGAATGCTGGAAACCATCCCCCGCCGGCTTTGAAAAAATCATGCAGGACCTGCAAACCAGAGCCGAAAATATGGTTTATGTCGCTGATAACGAAAAAAAGGATTTCATCGCACCGAACAAACTGGGATTTTCGACCATTCAGCTAATCCGTCCTGC
>JASFMF010000125.1:0-5844 GCA_050117705.1 Phycisphaerales bacterium | reverse complement strand
AAGAAAGCTCTTTCAATAAACAACCCTGTTTTTTGAAGTGCTTGTCATATATCCTGTGATACTTTTCCACATAGTTAGCCTTTGGCTTTTTGGAAGACTCGGAATTCCCTCTCGGACAAAATCCTCCTGTGATTATCTCGTCATCCTCAATCGAAAATACCTCAAGCTGACAATCCCTCATGCCGCACGTCTTGTCCCCGAACAATTCCTTGCAGGATATCCGGCGTTTCTCGAATGGTATATCAACCAGGCCCCATCCTCTAAAGGCGGTGTCGTAAGCCTTTCCCTGTCCTTCAAGCTGCTTTATGTTATCGATAATATCCAGTGCCTGTCCCCACGCTCCGAACATCTCTCTGTGCGGATAGGCTTCAATTTGTTTTTCGCTTACCTGCGCAAGCGCCGCAAGAAAAGCCCTGCCCAATGGAGGTCCGCCCTGCGCGGAACATTTATCTCCGGCATGCTGAGAGCCGCCAACGAACTTGTAATAATAACTGGCGGCGGTCCCCCTGACTATCGCAGCGGCTATTTCCTCCCTGCTAAAACCTTCGGCAATAAGCCTGTTCTCATCCATCTCCATAAACACGCCGCAGGTCGAATCTATTACGGGAACTCTCTGCGCTTCAAGAGCGGCTTTTTGTAAAGAATCCTCAACATTCAAATTGATAATGTCCGCCATATTTTCGAGAGTCTGACCTGAGCCGGCCTGACAGCTATAGTTCATCTTTGCTTCTTTGACTGACCCATCTTTGGCAAAGCTAGTAAACTTCATGTCCTGGCCGCCCACTTCGAAAATAGTATCAACCTCGGAATTACAATGTTTCACGCCGAGTGCGTGACATGTAATCTCATCCGTCACCCTGTCCGTAAGTTCTACTCCTTTTCCTGTCAGCTCATCCGACTTTTTCTTGCTTATCAAAATTTTCTCATACAGCTTCCTCGCAGAGCCGGTGGCACCGACGCCTTTTACAATAACCCTGTCGCTATGTCTTCCGAGATATTTTATAACTCGCTTCAGCGATTCTTCCGGATTGCCGTGCGTTTTTATATAAAGTTTATCGAGGAGCCTGCCTGTCCGCAGCTCGACCAAAGTCCCTTTCGTCGTTGTACTGCCACCATCTATACCCAAGACTACTTCGGTGCCCTTGGGGATTTTTGCTTCGAGAGGAACGCTGCTTTCATTAACCTTTTCGAGGAACTCGGAAAGAGAGGGGATGAACTGTCTTTTTTCTCTGCCGTAAGCCGCCACCTTGTCGAGCTGCCCGATATTAAAAACGACACTGTTATTTTGCCCAATTGCTTTTGCCGCAGCGCCTATGGCCGCTATATTGTGATAATGTTCGGGCCTCGTTATTGGAATCCCAAGGAACTCTTCCAGGCTCTTCCTGATAAGGTCATTAGTCAAAACCCCGCCTGTTGCAATTGCAAGGCCGGTGTCTTCGAGAACATCGAACTCTCTTGCGCTAAGCACATCTATCTTATAATTTCTGGCAACCGTTCTGAAAAGTCCGGCCAAGTTATCTTCTCGCTTCGCACCTTCGTTTTGTTTGTGAATTAAATCAGACTGAATAACAACGCCACATCTGGCTAAAAACTCACTCGGCTGTTTCGAGTGCCCGGCCTGCTCCTCCGCCAAACGGAACATTTCTTCCAGCCTCGCCTGCAATTTTTTATTATTTTTAATTCTGATTTCTTCCTTTTCGTCTGCCCTCTTCGCAAGGTCAGGGCTTTCCAGTTCAGGGACGGGAACGATTCCTTCGAATAATCTCCTGCACTGCTTTTCTATTAAAGTTCCGGAGCCGCCGCCACACTTGGTTCCCGTTCTCCACTCTTGGATAATCTTGCTGCCGGTTATTTGTTTCAAATTGAAAAAGTACGAGTCCTTCGCACCTATATGGAATATATACTTTGCCTTTGGCTGGGCCGCCTCTACGCCCTTGGGAATGGCAACGCTGTCAAACACATAGGTTACACCTTCCATAACCTTCGGGAAGGATTCTGCGCCGCTTCCTGTAAAGGCAGTGCTCCTTATCCGGGAACCGAACCTCTCGTTTATATCCCGCCATGCCTGCTTTATCGCGCCGACCGGATCAGCAAAGTGCATTATCGGTTTGGGAGAATATATTATTTCCTTATTTTTAGTAAGAACGACGTGATGCACATAGCTGCTGCCAACGTCTATACCCACGAATAATTCCGCCTCCGGTGTAGTATTCTCTCGTTCTCTTTTTCTTTCCATAGTTAAACACGCTCCAAATCAATTTTCATATCTCCACAGCATCAAAACGCTGCACTTCCTGCGCGCCTTGCTCGGGAATGTTGTGTCGAACTTTTTCCAGCATCTTTACAAGGTTCTCCTGATCGGCCTGCTTCAGCGCCGCCATTATCTGCCTGACCTGGTCAAAATAAAGCGGCTCTATTTTGGCCAGAAGATTTCTGCCTTCACCGGTGAGCTTAACAATGTTTGACCTCCTGTCGGTCGGGGCTGGCGTGCGGATTACGAAACCTGCCTTTTCCATCCTGTCTATTAATGAGGTTATGTTCGCGCGATTAACAAGCATCATCTCGCTTATCCGGGCCTGGCTAAGTCCTTCCACCGAACCACTCTGGTGCTGCAAGAGCATCATAAGATTAAACTGTACATCGGTCAGCCCGAAAGGCCGAAGGAACTCGCCAGCTTTCTTCTTGAGACACGATGCAGTATAGTAAGTGTTAAGCAGCGCCTTATGGGCAAGCAGGGCCACAGGCTTTCGCAAACGCAATTCAAATTCGAGAGACATTTTCTCTTCTCCATAAACTTAATTAGTTTTGTTAATATGTATATTGTTTCTTAGTTAACGAAAGTGTCAATTCAATTTCTTACACTTTTTCAATTATTTTTAAACACTACAAACATTTTGTATGTGGATAACTCGTTAGTAAGCATGTTATAACAGGCCAAAACACAATGAGCCGCCGTACCGGGCAGCAACAACTACAAATCATAACAATAGATATTCGAGTTAATATAACAGCTTATCCACAAAGATATCGCCGGCTAAATCAACCCAATTCCTTTCCAAACAATGTCTTACAAAAACACCCTGAAATAATCTAACAATCTCACCGTCTATATGAATACTAATACTAAATTTATTCTATTAATAGGTATTAGGAGTAACGTAAAACATTAATGACGGGAATATCTTGATATTCCTCTACCCTTTTAGTATCTTGATACGGATGAATTCCGAAAGTTCAAAACCCGATTCGGCAAAGAACTGGCGCCTGCACACCCACGATTTATACAGCTTTTTGGCCTCACGTCCTTACAGTGTTTTTATACTTGGAGCGTTGTTCTGCACGCTTGCCGTAAAGTTTTTCAACGCGTGGCGCTCCGGCCTTACAGACAAATACTTCAGTTGGATTCTTACGGATATAGCTTTTCTGTTGGGAGCTGAGGTATTGCTTGTGCTGGTGTGTTTTTTCCGACCAAGGAAATTGGTATTACGCACAGCCACTTTTTTGGCTTTTATCATATATACTTGGTCCGTTATGAACGCTGGCTGGTTATTAAGGACAGGAACTCAAATTTTGCCGCGAGTCCTCCTGCCGTTGTTTAGGGCTCCTTTGAACGCTTTACATATCGTAGGTGTTAACCTCATAAAAATGCCTAAGACGGCTGTTATTTTACTTGGCCCGGGCACTATCGCTATTGCCTTTTTATTCGCGGTTCTTATTAAACCGCGGCCGCCTGTTTATAGAAAAGGCCGTCTTTTGATGAAGGTTGTTCTTTCTATTGTTATTGTTGCTTGCAGCCTTTTGGCACGGAGTTTATTATCAGGCCACGGCTCTCCGCAACTGTCTTCTCTGGGGCTTCAGTACAATTGCCATATGCAGGCTGTGGCGAGCGTTTTTGTCTCCGACTACCGTCGTCCAATGGAGCCGCAGTGGCATATGCCCGCATTCGACCAGTTTCAGGTTGCGCGTTATCCGCAGCAAATGGATAGGAACGTTGTCCTGATTATTCTTGAAGGAGTCCAGTACAGATATACTTCCTTCGCAAACAAAAGAAGCAACCTAACTCCCTATCTTAATACCTTATCAGAACAGGGCATGGTGTTCTCGAACGCCCGCTCATCACTCTCTCATACCACTAAGGCGCTGTTTGCGCTTTTGACAGGTCGATTTCCTTCTGCGTCCCAGGATATCGCCGAAGCGGTACCGGCCGTAAAGCCATACGTGAGCGTTGCTACGATTCTCAGGCGGGAATCCAATTATCGCACCGCTTTCTTTCAATCCGCCTTAGGAAACTTCGAGTCTCGTCCGGGTTTGGTTTACAACCTCGGTTTCGACAAATTCTGGGCCAGAGATGATCTGAATGACCCTAACAGTTACCTTGGTTATTTAGCTTGCGATGAGTTCTCCATGTTAAAGACCATCACCGAATGGTTGGAATCTGATGATAGGCCGTTTTTTCTTACGATTCTTTGCTCTGTGACTCATGACCCCTACGAGGTGCCCGAATGGTTTGAGACCCCTGCCAAAGAGCCGCTGGATCGTTATAAACAATCAATTCGCTACACGGACAAGTTCGTAGCCGCATTGGATGTTGAGCTTGCCAGGCGTAATCTTACTGACAAAACAGTTTTCTGCGTTATCGGGGACCATGGCGAAGCCTTTGGTGAGCACGGCCAGCTTGGTCACGCGCTTATAGCTTTTGATGAGGTCCTGCGCATTCCGTTCTGTTTGCGGGCGCCTTTTTTAATTGAGCCTGGAGTCAGGGTTTCGGAGCCGGTCAGCTCTGTTGATTTAACACCTACGTTGTTGGGGTTGTTGGGCTTCAAAATAGATGGAATTGGCTTTGATGGTGTTGACGTGGTGGATTACATTCCCGAAGGCCGCAAAGTGTTTTTTTCCGGCTGGATGCGGGAAGGGCCTGCGGGTTTTGTACAAGGCGACCGTAAGTACATATATCGCCCAACGGACAAAACGGCCTACTACTATGATGTAGGTACGGACCCGCGAGAGTTAATGAGGATGGATATGTCTGAGCAGGAGGCCCAAAGTGTTGCGGACGAGATTATCGCGTGGCGTAAAAGTACCGTTTTTCGGGTTGACCAGCAACGTACCGGCAAAAAGACGCTGTTTGGTCAGTGGCTTTGCCGCTGGACCAATCGTGTTTGTTCTGCTAAGTACCAAAACGAAGAAGAATAAAGTTGTTTTTGAATGCCTGTTTATTAACGGCTTGATTTTTATTTTGTTGCTTTTATAATAATGGCGTTGATATTAATAAACACACAACAAAAAGCTCGCTATTCTATTCCTTGTGGTTGACTGGGAGTGAAGATGGGATGGTTGGGGAAGGTATATGTGTTGATAAAACGCAACGCGGTGTCAAATTATGACATCTTTCTAACTTCAGAACAAAGATGATATTTGTAGGCTTAAATATATATGTGGTAAGACCTTAAGCTTATAAATGCATCCGCATCATATTAATTTCCTTTTGTTGGTATATTCTTTGCAGCCCTTTCGAGTTTATCGACTTTTAGTCTGCTATATTGGGCGGACGGCCTAAAACTATTTTGGAGGAGGATATGTCCGCCCATTTAGAGAATACCAGGGCTGGCGTATCCGGTCTTGATAATAATTAAATTTTTTTATGCGGGGTCGTTCCGGAGGAGGGTCGGCTCCGCATTTTTTCATGCGCTTAGGCTCCTAATAGTGATTTTACACATTCCTAAAGCCATATAAGATTTTTTAGAGCATCCGGATTGTGGCTTTATGTAAATTTGTCTACTAAATTCAAGCGACGATTCATATAATCAGACGAGTTATGGAGCGCGCAGTATACAGAATTATAGA
>JASFMF010000124.1:0-5850 GCA_050117705.1 Phycisphaerales bacterium | reverse complement strand
CTTTAGGAAGTGTCTGTGGCATAACACACTATTGCCACGTGGTGCTTAGAACCTGTTCTGTCTTCAGTCAATTATACTATATACCTATTGTTTTGGGGTCAATATGGTGGAAAAGAAAAGGTTTAGTTGTGCCAATATTTCTCGGTGGATTCTTAATCGTAAGCCATAGGTTGTTTAATACAGGTTCACCCGTTGCAGATTATCTGCGTGCCTTGATGTTCGTGGCTGTCGGTTTGGTTATGACTATTCTAAGCGAGCAAGCCGCACATGCGGAGAACATTATGGCTACTGAGCGAAAGAAATTACGCTCTCTGGCTCGCCGGTTATCAATTTTGGAAGAAAGACAAAGGCAGCATATCGCGGCCGGTCTGCATGATTCCGTAGGCCCAAAACTCTCCGCAGCAAAAATACTGGCTCAGACCTTAAAAAGTAGAGAATTAGCAGATGAATCCGGCCATCTGGACAAGGTGATTGACTGGATTGAGAGTTCTATTAAGGAAATCAGAGTTCTGATATTCAAATTAAGCCCAAAGGTGCTCTACGAAATCGGTCTCAAAGCTGCGGTTGAGTCACTGATCGAATCACATGAGCAAGAATCTTCTGTGAAGTTTCGTTACACGTACGTGGGGCCTACGGACGTATTAGACTATAGAATACGTTCAATTATTTTTCGTGCAATTCGTGAGCTTTTTACGAATATAGATAAGCACGCACAGGCACAAAATGTGTATGTCAAGATAGAAATTGATAGCGAAAGATTAAATGTAATAATCAAAGACGATGGAATTGGATTCGATGTTTCCAAACGCTTGAAAGATACTGAAACTATCGGTGGTTTTGGGTTATTCAGTATCCGTCAGCAATTATTGGATTTTGATGGGCAAATTTTGATTGAATCTGAAATCGGCTCAGGAACAAAAGTTACTATAACCTGTCCAGTAGAAACCCACAGAAGAACACGTACAGGTACAGGAGGTAAATTGACAAATGCCGGCAAACATACTCATAGCGGAAGACCACGCCATAATGCGCGAAGGACTTCAGGTGTTGCTCGAGACCGAACCTGACTTTAAAGTTGTTGCTCAGGCACAGAACGGCCGAGAGGCTGTGGAACTCAGTAGAAAATTTAAACCTGACGTTGTTATCATGGACATTGATATGCCTGAAAAGAATGGAATCCTTGCTACTAAAGAAATTTGCTCAGAGAATTGTGATTGCAAGGTTATTGGTCTTTCTATGTTAACAACCAATCAGTTCATAACGGGTATATTCGAGGCAGGTGGACGGGGATATATTCCTAAAGAGGGTGCTTTTGAGGAATTAGCCATAGCAATCGATTCAGTGCTTAAAGGGCAAATGTATTTAAGTCCTATTATAAGCAGGACAGTTCTGACGGATTATCTCGCCCGTATAAGGGAAGGCAAGCCAACAACTAATTCGGTGCTCAGTGACAGGGAGAAAGAAGTACTGCAATTGATTGCTGAAGGAAGGGTATCTAAAGAGATTGCTAATAGGCTTCACGTAAGCATTAACACTATCATACGGCACCGACAGAAAATCATGGATAAGCTCGAGCTTCATTGCATAGCTGAACTGACGAGATACGCTATCCGTGAAGGTTATATCCAGGCATAGCTTCTAATAATAATCGCTTTACACTACACAAAATTACACCAGGCCGCCTATAAAAGCGTAACAAGTTAATTAAGTCACTCGGTTTCGGGTTTCTAATCAGTCGATATAATTTGATACGCGGGGCATGCCGGTTTCCTGGATAAAGGAAACGTTTTATTGCAGGATTCATCTCTTAAAATAACAACAAGTTGCTATATATCAACAGGGATTTTTTGCCGACATTTTTGCAGATAGACTTGCTCATATCTAAGCTTCAGCTTAGATAATCTCCTTAAACAGCCAGCACGTATAGACAGGGATACGTGCTGGTTTTTTATAAGAAAAAGATAACCCACTTCACAATATTGTCACATCAAATGATATAAAAACATTAGGATAATAGCATGAACATATTACAAGTAAGTCTCTCGCTTTTAGCCGATGCTTATATCAGATAGGTTAATTTGGTTCCCTAAAATTCGCTCAAAAATTCAACGTTCGTTACTTGCTAATTATAAAGAAGGTCACATGGCTATAAAAGTTCTGATTGTAGATGATCATATAATCTTTATCCAGACTTTAAGTGTACTTTTCGAACGGGAAAATGGCATAAGATTGGTGGGGCAAACAGGTGATTCGCAAGGCTCTATACAACTTATAAAAGAAACCTCTCCAGACGTTGTTGTTTTAGACTTAGTTATGCCTGGAATTAATGGCATTGAGCTTACCCGACAGATACGATCCAGATTCAGCAACATCAAAGTAATTTGTTTATCGATGCATTCCAAACCACAATTCGTGAGAGCAATGATAAATGCAGGTGCTTCCGGATATGTGTTAAAGAACAACGCATTTTCCGACTTAGTCAGTGCAATTCAAACTGTTTACTCTGGTAGAAAATATTTCAGCAAAGAAATTCAAAGTTCTGCAAATCATGGAAATATTTCGGAAGGTGGAAGGCGGAAAAGCGAAAGGCTTTCCGCAAGGGAAAAAAGCGTCCTTTGTTTGATTGCGGAAGGAAATACTAACCATAAAATCTCTTCTATCTTGGGATTGAGTATTCATACCATTATCAGACATCGGCAGAATATCATGAACAAGATAGGTTTACGTACAACGGCTGAATTGACCCGCTTTGCCGTTTGTCAGGGTTTGATGCCTCCTTAGTGTGTAAAGTCACCCCTTTAGGATGACAATAATAGTAGTGCTGCATCATTTCAAATCACTTCCCTAATTCGACAGTGTGTTAAATTTTCTACCGCAACATTACACAAATACACTCCTACCGTAATATTACTCAGACACATTTCCACCCAAAAATTACTATAACATACCATTAAAAGTCACCTGAAAAAGACCGAAGATAGCTGTGATCCGAAAATGGGGATTTATAAAAATGAGGCTTTTTAGTAAGAAGCCAAAAGTGTAACTGGTATAAAAAAGGAGAGCTAAGCTTTTTCAATTCTGCAGTCAGTAGGTCGGGGGGCTCGCGACTGCAAGCAGTGCAATAACTCTTCCATAAGTTAACTCTGTTTTTTTCACAGAAGCAGGAATTACCAGCGCCTTTAGGCTGTAAAAGCAACTTCTGTGTCCAAATTGAATAGACAGTCTAAGATTGATAATGAAAAGATGCTTCCACCGTGAACGATGGCGAAATAGTCGAAATTAAAGACTCTGTTACCTTATGTCACTACTGACTTGATATAACGAATTTAATTCGGTTCTTAAATATATCGGTAATCGGAAATGTCAACGATTTTAATGAAAGGGGACAATTATGTCTCAAGCTTCAAATCAAGTAGAGCAATCAAATAACACACTGTCAAATAAAGAAGGCAAGTACCTTACCTTTATCCTAGCCAATGAGGAGTATGGGCTGGAGATTTTAAAGGTCCGTGAGATTATCGGTTATATGGAAATAACGGCCGTCCCTCAGACGCCCGCTTATGTAAAAGGCGTAATCAATCTGAGAGGACAGGTTATACCGGTAGTCGACCTTAGGGCAAAGTTCGGTATGGAGACCACTGAGCTTACCGACCAGACTTGCATCATCGTTGTAGAAACAAGTCAGAGTAACAACAAATTTAGCACCGGTATAGTAGTTGACCATGTAGAGGAGGTATTGGATGTAGCCGGCGAAGATATTGAGGAGGCGCCGAAGTTCGGCTCGTCGGTTAATACTGATTTTATCCTCGGTATGGGTAAAATAGGTGACAACGTCAAGATACTACTGGATATCGACATGGTTCTTGCGGGTGACAACTTCGGCAGTTTTGGGGGAGGTTTGTCCAGAAATGCTGCGGAAGAAATTCCTCCCGAATGAACATACTGTGGGATTATTACTGTTAGGAATGGATAAAGTTTAAAAATGTAAACGTAGGAAAGGCTATTAAAGTGAGTAAATTAAAGACATCGTTAATTGTAATTTTGTTGCTGACGGCAACAGGAGCGGCACAAGCCGAAGAAGGCAAGCTCAGTGTCACCTTCGACACGACTTACATGAGTAAGTGGATGACCAAAGGTGCCGAAGGCTACGGCCCGAAAGGTGCATTCTTTGAGACTATCGATGTTGACCTCTGGGGAACAGGAGCCGGTATTGCAGTCGGACACCAGTCGGCTATCGGAGGAGATTTCTCTGATAAACAGAGGTTTAATTACAAGTTATATTACGGTGGTAGTCTCTTTGAAGACCAGGCTTATCAAATAAAATATAAGCTGAACTGGACATACAAAAACTATTACAGCCGAGCAAGAGATAAAGGTAACTCACAGGAGTGGGTATTTGCTTTTTCCTGGCCGAAGATTTTGGATATAGAAGGCCTTGCTCCCTATTACATCGTTCATTATGAGCATCCGGCTGGTAGCAGTTACAACAACTACAATATTTCAGGCCTCGTTCATCGTTTCGGTCTCAAATATAACTTAGACATAACTGAGTTGCCTAATCCACTGTGCTTGTCAGGGGAAGCAGCCTACAGGGACGGACTTGGCGGACCGGCAAAGGACCACGAATGGACACATGCAACGCTGGGCGTAGCGACAAAGTTTAATATTGCTGAAAAGCTCAGCTTTGTACCTGGTCTTTACTATCAGATATCGATGGACGACTCGCTTATAAGACGCGACGTAATCTACACCAAATTGAGTATGAAGTATAAATTCTAAAAGTAAAATGAAAAGGTACCTACGAAAAACATCATATTCGCTGGTGAAAGACCGGATTAGCTGCTGCCTGTTGTTTGCGGTCCTGCTTGTTTTGCTTGTTTTGTCTGATATGGTACGAGCCGACAGAAGTCCTTACGACTGGGCTTTTATTCAGCTCGATTACGCCCGGAAAGAGAAAGTGCAGCAGTTGCAGCTTTTCTGTCAGCGAATTCACGATTTGGCTGCCAGCGCCAGAGAAGATGAAATGATGATTAGATTCTTCGATGTGAGCTTAAAATGTTTCTCCCTGGCACAGGAAGGAACACCGCCGCAGAAATTCACCAGAAAAACCGCGGAATTTCACAAGACGTTCAATGAATACTATGTTAAAAACTGGCTGGCTTTCTACAATATTCTCTTCATTGATAAGCGGGGACATATTTTTTATACTGTTCGTAGGGACTTGGATTTCGAGCGAAACTTGTTTGAGGGTGACCTGTCTTGCACGCCTCTGGCCCAGTGCCTGCGCAAGAATCCCCAGGAAGAGACTTTCATTGACTTTCACTACTATGCAGCTTCCGATGAGCATGCCGCGTTTTTTGTCGAACCTGTTCACAAAGACGGCCAGCATGTTGGCTGGATTGTATTACAGTTTGCTATCAACAAGATAAATTCTCTGTTTGCCGGTGCAGAAAAATTAGGAGAGACGGGTGAAGCAATTGTAGTCAACCATGACGGATACATGCTGACCGAGTCGAATTTCGAGGGTGATTCCACCATTCTTAAAAAACGTCTTGACAACAGGAACGTCGAGACAAAGTTTCGTGAGAAAAAAGGACATCGTATTGTCACCGACTACCGTGGATTTACAGCTATGACATCATTTGAGGTTGTCGAATTCATGGGGACACAATGGCTCGTTGTAGTAAAAGTGGATGAAGCGCAAGTGACAACCGAGCATTTCATGCAGCATCGAAATTACTATGACGAGCGAATTGTTCAGTATCTGGCCCAAACCCAGGCGGGAGAGAACGAAGATGCCTACCCGTCGACCGACCGAAAGATTATTCGACAGGTTGACATGGATGAATT
>JASFMF010000123.1:0-5859 GCA_050117705.1 Phycisphaerales bacterium | reverse complement strand
TACTAAGATGATAGTTTTCTCTTCCTCCCCGCCCCGCTGCCCGCACTACGGTTTTTCTTCTTTCCCCGTAGTGCGGAACATGTGGGGAACAGCAAAAAGGAGTATAAATGTATATCGGACGGACTAAAATATTATGCGATAAAAACGAAATAACAAAAGAAAACGTCGCACAAATATTGTCCGAGGCTTTAAACGTTCATAGTAATAATAGTTCGCAAATTAACTATCTGGATGAATATTATCGCGGCAATCAGCCGATTTTAGAAAGAACTAAAACAATTCGACCCGAAATTAAGAACATGATTGTCGAAAACCGTGCGTATGAGTTTGTCGAGTTTAAAACCGGTTATATGCTCGATGGTGCAATAAAATACATATCGCGCAGCAAGAAGGAAGCCATAACCCTAGAAATAGGGAAATTAAACGATATAATGGTTAATTGCGACAAGGAAGATGCGGATTCGGACTTGTTCGAGTGGATGTATAAATGCGGAACCTCATATAGAATGATCCAGCCAAACCGTGCGTTAATTCGTAATGAAATAGTACCAACACTGGCAAAAGGCGAGGTTAAATTGCCTATAGATGAAGCTCCGATTGAGATATTTACGCTTGATCCGCGATATTCATTCGTTGTATATTACTCAGGTCTTGGAGAACCGCCGGTATTTGGTGTAAAATATGTAAAAAGAGAAGATGAAACAACTGTTTATACGGTTTATACGGACAATAAACAGTTTACGATTACATATGGTGAAGAAAAAGAGGGCGAAGAACAGGAGCCTACTGTCATAGAGGGCGCAAACCCACTTGGCGCAGTACCAATAATTGAATATCCATTAAATAATTCAAGGCTTGGTATCGTTGAGGTAATAAAAATAATCGCCGATGCGATAAATACGGTACAATCGAATAGGCTTGACGGCATTGAGCAGTTTGTACAGGCCTTGATAGTTTTATATAATTGCGATATTGATGATGATTTGGCCAAAACATTGCGTGATGCTGGGCTTATAAAACTCAAATCGATTGGGGAAAATAAGGCCGACATAGAAACAATATCAGAAGAACTCAATCAGTCAGAAACGCAAACATTGGTTGAGGGCATGTACCAAACGATGCTTAATATAATAGGCATTCCAAACCGCAACGGCGGTTCTAGTACATCAGATACAGGAACGGCTACACTAGTTCGTGACGGCTGGGAAACCACGGAGCGCAGAGCCAAGAAGGACGAAAAGAAATTTAAACGCTCCGAAAGACGGTTTTTACGGATTGTATTGCGGGTTTTGCGTGATACGGTCGGTATAAATCTTGCATTAGCTGATATTGATACAAAATTACCGGCCCGGGCGTATAAAAATATTCTGGCAATGGCACAAGTGCTTACGACAATGCTTGCAAGTGATAAAATTCATCCATTGCTTGCATTTGAGGCGTGCGGAATGTTTGATGACCCACAAGCTGCATATCAAATGAGCATGGTATATTATAAAAGTTTAAACAACGACGAAAAAAGAGATAACGACACAAACAACGGAAACCAACCGCCAGAGACGACGGTATAAAATTTCGCAAATACGGCAGAGAAGCCGACCAAACCACAAATATGGTGGGAGATCACCTAAAAGCGCAAGGAGTAAAAAATGGATATAACGAAACTTGACGGCTACAAACCCGAAATGACAGCAGACGAAAAAATTGCACTGATTGAAAGCTACGAAGCACCTGTCCCCGACTACACAGGATATGTAAAGAAAGACATATTTGACAAAACTGCTTCCGATTTAGCGGCCAAGAAAAAGGAATTAGCCGCAAAAATGACCGAGGATGAGCAGAAAGAGGCTGACCGCGCCGCAAAAGAAGCGGCAAGGGACGCTGAACTCGAAACATTACGCAAGGAAAACGCGGTATCTCGCTACAAGGCGAATTATATTGGCTTGGGTTATGAGGAAAGTCTTGCGGAAGAAACGGCAACGGCGTTTGCTGACGGGGACATGACAAAAGTTTTCGCAAACCAGAAAAAACATCAGGAAGCGCTCGAAAAGGCCGCAAAAGCCGCGATATTGGCTGGAGGCGAAGAACCACCGGCGGGTAAGGGCACTCCACCGGAAACAGACCTCGAAAAACTGCAAAAACAATATGACGAAGCTGTCAAAAACGGCAAAACAGTCGAAGCAATAGCACTTAAAAATAAAATATATGCTTTGGCGAAAACAAAACAACAATAACGGAGGCAGTCGCCTCCGAATGGAGGTAATTTAATATGGCAAACGAAGCAACAGGAACCATTTGGGGGCTGCCCAATTATACTGGTGAATTGTTTACGTCGGATCCGATTAATACCCCGTTCCTTTCCATTATAGGTGGATTGACTGGCGGTGTAATGACGGACAACTTTGAGTTCTCTACGGATAGTCAGTATTCGCATGAATCTCTCGGACAAAAAAGCATCACAGAAAATCAATCTATTGCAGGTATAACACCTGTAAACTTTGTGCGCAACCAGAGCAAGAACGTTACTCAGATTTTCCAAGAGGAAATGCTGTTGTCCTATGTGAAACAGTCTAACCAAGGTCGTCTCTCTGGAATAAATACTGCTGGTGCACAAAACAATGTCGTATCTGAAAAGGATTGGCAGATTGCCAAACACCTTGAATCTATGGCACGTACCGTTGAATGGCACTTCCTTAACGGAACTTATAATATCGCAACGACTTCTGACACGGCAAACCAGACACGCGGCATGTTGGCGGCCTGTACCGTAAATACAGTAGATGCGGCAAGCGCGGCGCTTAGTGTGCCGCTGGTAAACGAATTGCTTTTGGAAATGTTCACGAATGGCGCTAATTTTTCAAATATTGTTTTATTCATGGGCGGTTATCAGCACGTAGCAATAACTAATCTCTATGCGTATGCGCCTGAATCTCGCACGATTGGCGGCGCAAACCTGCAACAGATTGTAACGTCATATGGTAATATAATGATCGCTCCTCCGCATCGTATGATGCCTACAGACGATATTTTGTTTGCTGACATAACAGTGTGTGAACCCGTATTCCAGCCCGTCCCGGGAAAAGGCAACCTATTCTATGAGGACCTGGCGAAAACTGGCGCTGCGGATTCCGGACAACTGTTTGCACAGATTGGCTTAAATCACGGGCCGGTGTTCATGCATGGTTCATTGACCTCTCTGGCAACGTCTTAATCAACCAACAGTCATAGGAACGAATGGGGGCCATAGTAGCCCCCTACTATGGAAGGAGTAAAATAAAATGGCAACGTATTCTGGATATAAACTTGGTCGGGTACGGAATCCCGACATGCGTGAAATCCTACAACTCATCATGGACATAACCTCTGGTCATGACCATGACGGCTCGAACTCTAAAGCTGTTAATACCGGCGCACCAAGCGCAGGGGTCATTGTAAATTCAATGGTATCAGACGAAGCGGCCATTGCACTTGCTAAACTTGCGGAAGGTACGGCGGCATATGTTATTGTTTGCAATAGTGAAGGTGTCCCTGTTTATGTCGCAATGAGTGGCGACGTGTCGATTGGTGATGATGGCGCAACCGAGGTGTCTGACCTTACGATGGACAGCGAAGCGCAGGGCGGCATAATATATTTCAATGGTACAAACTGGGTGGTGCTTCCAGCGGGTACGAGCGGCCAGTTCCTTAAAACGCTCGGTTCTGGGGCAAATCCTGTATGGGACTCTGCACCCTTATCCGAGTTACCGAGCGGAACGCCTGTTAATGCGGTTGCGGCGTCAAAAGTGCTTACCATCGATGGTGTAGTCATAGACGGTGAAACCGTAACGCTTGGCGTTGATGTGTATGAGTTTTGCGGTGATGCGGCGCAATCTCTTACAGCAGGTAGTACTATTGCTGTAGACATTGAGGCGGCAATGACAAAATCAACTAATAACCTAACTGTAGATACACAACCGACTGCGGGTGACGACATGACTATAGGCTCAAAAACCTATACATTCGTTCCTGACGGTACAGCTAATGCAGACGGTGAAATATCCGTCGGTACAAACCTAGGAACAGCACAGGCTAACATCGTAGCGGCAATCAATGGTACCGATGAAGTAAATGACGCTAACGAGTCGGCATCTGCTGGTGCGTTTGCGGGTAATATAAGTGCAATAACGGCACTTGTTGGCGGCACAGCCGGAGATTCCATTGCGACAACAGAAAACTTCACGGCCGGTACAAACGCATTCAGTGCGGGTACGCTTGGTAGCGGTGCTGACTGTTCAAAGGGCGATGCAAAAACCGCATTGATAGCGGCCATCACTTCTGACGACACACAAGGCGTAGGTGCAGCTGACGGCGGTGGCGACGACATTGCCATAACTAATGACGTGAAAGGCGTAGTAGGTAATTCTGTTTCCATAGCGGAGGATATGGCGAACGGCGCATTTGCCGGAGGCGCAACCGAACTTTCGGGCGGCGTTGACGGGACAGTGGGCACCGAGCGCCAAGTTTATGCCGATACTTCATATATTTATATGGCGGTAGCGGCCAATACCATAGCTGATGCAAACTGGCGCAGGGTATCACTCGGAAGCGCATATTAACGACAAACGGGGAGGATAAAATGAAATTCTACGGACGCGGAAAAGTTTGGGATAAGGAAAATGAAAAGGTTCTAATGAGTTTTCCCGTTTCGCCGGACTTGAATCACTTAGGCGAATATGAAACCAACGACAAGCGCATATGTAAAATCTTAACGGATTTAGGCTATGGGTCGGGCGGCGATAGCGAAAGGCAATCGTTGCCCGATACGCCTTATGTTAAACCCACTGATGGCGTTTCGGCTGATATGAAGATGCCTGAACTACGCAAGATTGGCAAGCAGTATGGGCTGGCGTTTAAGCCCGGGACGACTAAGGACGATATGGCTAAAGCTATTAATGAGGCAATGGAAAGGGAGGCATAACATGGTAAAAGCTGAAAAACTAACAACAAAAGGTTATGCCGATGCTCTTCGTATAGTAGTTGGGGAAATTGACAAAAATGCGGAAAAAATAATTGGAGATATTGATGGAGTTGCGGGAATACGTATATTGATTGATATTGAACCGCTGAAAATCTGTGATTATGTCGTGGAAAAAACCATACAGGTTAAAGAGGCGGCGATATTATGATTATCGGTTGGGGTGAAATATTTGGTACAGTTGCATTGATTTTACTAATCGTGACTATAATCAAACACATCAGGAGTGCTAAGACATGACAGCATCGCAACGCTTAGACATGGTGAAAGACATGCTAAATATTTCTGATGATACCTATGACGCTCTGTTGACCACGTATCTCGACTTTGCCAAACGCGAGTTATTATCTTGGCGATATGGCTATTCAGCCGGACCTATAGCGCGTGTTACAGATTCAGAGGACGAAACGGTTGATATAAGCCTTGGATTGTTTAATGGTGCAATGTCGCCCGTTAGCGGCATAGAATATGTGTTTACTTATTCGGAAGATGATGAATCGTGGCAGTATGATTCTGCGGATGTAGAATTGGTTGATTATGGTTTGGAATATCCTGATGACACCGATCCTGTGGACGAGGAAACAATTACAGTAAAGTATTCGGAGGCAGCGCTTGTTGAATTTGACACCGTAATGGTTCAAGCGGTTGTAAACGGATATTCAATGCAGGGCGCGGAGGGCCAAACCGCACATGCCGAAAACGGAATATCCAGGCAATGGAAAAATTCTGATATGGCGGCTTATATTCGTAGCAATGTGGCTCCAATGGCAGGTGTGGTATGAGAACGCTGGTCAAAAATCAGCAGTCATTATATTACGCCACTTACGTCAGTAAGGAAGCTATTGAAG
>JASFMF010000122.1:0-5884 GCA_050117705.1 Phycisphaerales bacterium | reverse complement strand
CATTTATAATTTTCTCCTCAGTAATAATGTTCAAAACTCAATGAAAACGTAAAATTCAAAGGAGGTGTACCATGGGTAGAATCCACAGTGTTTGTATCGGCTGTCTGATAGCAGTAATATTGACCTTAGCTTTCCAACCTGCACTTGCAACCGGCCAAAATGTGACGATTGACGCCGAGAAAAAAGGTGAGCCTATTTCTCCGTATATCTACGGACAGTTTATCGAACATCTCGGACGATGTATTTATGGTGGTATCTGGGCAGAGATGCTCGAAGACCGCAAGTTTTATTTTCCTATCACTGAAGAATATGACCCATATCGCGGCACCCGCGCCGTCAGCAAAGACAGCCCGTATGCAATAGTCGGCGCTTCGCCATGGCAAATCATAGGGCGGTCAAGTCTGGTGACTATGGTGAAGGAAGATTCTTTTGTCGGCGAGCATACGCCGCTCATTAAACCCGGTGGTGGTATCCGACAGCTCGATTTGGGATTGGTTAAAAATAAAAAATACACCGGTTATATTTACCTCAAGCCGCAACAGGGAAATGCAAACATGAAAATATCGCTTGTCTGGGGCGACGAGCCAGAGAACAGAACATCAAGACAGTCAATAGTTGTCGCAAACGAGTATGGCAAGTATCCGTTTGAGTTTACAGCCGGTGGTAATACGGAAAAGGGCAAGCTGGAAATCGAAGTCACCGAAATGTCCAACAGCCCGTGCTTTATCGGTACGGTATCTTTGATGCCCGCTGATAACATCGATGGTATGCGTGCCGATACGCTGGAGCTTTTAAAGCAGCTTAACGCGCCGATGTATCGCTGGCCCGGCGGAAACTTCGTCAGCGGCTACGACTGGCGTGATGGAATCGGCGACCGGGACAAGAGGCCACCTCGTCAGAATCCCGCATGGACCGGAGTAGAACACAATGACTTCGGCTTTCATGAATTTATTCACTTCTGCCGGATGCTCAATACTGAGCCGCTCGTAACCGTTAACACTGGTTTCGGAGATGCCTATTCGGCGGCTGCTCAACTGGAATATTCCAACGGCTCAACCGATACGCTCATGGGCGCCCTGAGAGCCCAGAACGGAGACGCGAAACCGTTTAACGTTCGCTATTGGGCCATCGGCAATGAAATGTGGGGACGCTGGCAACTTGGTTATATGCAATTGAGGCATTATGTCCTGAAGCATAACTGGGTCGTCGATAAAATGCGTGAAGTCGATCCGGACATCGTACCGATAGCTTCGGGGAATGCAGGCAATTGGAGCGAAGGATTATTAAAAGACTGTCCCGACCATATCGACATGATTGCGGAGCATTTTTATTGCCAGGAAAGGCCCGATCTTGTCGAACATATTGGTCAGATTGCGGCACAAATTAAGAATAAAGTTAAATTCCATAAGGAGCTTCGTCAGAAATTAGATACTCTTGAAGGGAAAGATATAAAAATCGCCATGACCGAGTGGAACTACTGGTATGGGCCGCATCCATACGGTGAACTGGGAACTACGTATTTCCATAAAGACGGGCTGGGGATTGCCCAGGGTCTGCATGAATACTTCCGTAATTCAGATATAATCTTCTTAGCCAATTATGCTCAGACCGTGAACGTAATCGGCTGTATCAAAACCAGCAAGACTGCGGCAGCTTTCGAGACGACCGGCCTGGTATTGAAACTTTACGGAGACAATTTCGGGACTCTGCCAATCGGAGTTTCCGGTAGTGCCAGGCCTCTCGATGTGGCAGCAGCACTGACCGGTGACCATAAAGCCTTAACGGTCGCTGTAGTTAATCCTACAGAGAAAGAACAAGAGGTTGAGATGGATTTGAAAGGCGTGCAAATTTCCGGTAATGGTAAACTCTGGCTGATTGCCAATTCAGACCCTATGGCACATAATGACCCCGGCAAAGAACCCAAAGTAGTAATCCAGGAAAAGCCGGTCACGGATATCTCGAACAAGTTGAACATTCAACCTTTGAGTGTGAGCCTTTACAAACTTGAAACTATGAATTAGAATCTGCGTCAGCTTATCTAATTAATGGTTTCAAACGGGAAGAATAAGAATATGGAATGCAATCAAAATAAAAACCTCAAGAATTGTAACTGCTCATATCCCGGGTGCAATAAAAAGGGGATATGTTGTGAGTGTCTGAGTTATCATTTAGCGAGTAAGGAGCTACCCGCATGTTGTTTTCCGGATAATGTTGAGAAGACTTACGACCGCAGCTTTAAGGCCTTTGCAAACGCCTGGAAACTGTAAAGATTAATAATCGTAGGGTTATAAAAAAAGGCCGGGTTTGTTTGATCCGGCCTTTTGGATTATATTGTATTTGGATTTGTCTGCTAAGGCTCTACAACTCCCGGCCTTGTAACACCCTCGTAGTCCGGCGGTATGCTCGGCTCAAAGATATTCGGATCCAGCTCCACATCCCACTGGAACCGGTCCATTACGCTCTCTGATTCAAACACCTGCCCTTCATGCTCACCACTCATTTTACTTTCGTACTGAACGGGATACCCTGTTTCCACGCTGACCCACAACCGGAATTCCGCTTTAAGATTGTCGACCTCTCCCGGCAAGGGTCCAAAACAAGCCGGGTCGGTAGTCTCAACGCCTTCGCACAATATTCCCTCGATGGTTTTCCGTCCGAGTTTCCTGTGCTCGCTGGACAGAATTGCCTGCACTAAAAAACCTGGGTTTGTCCAGTCATCGCGCCATTCCAGAAAGAGCCCATTCTCGCTTTTCCTATATGTGGTAGTCACGTGGAGCTTGAGCTTGTGAAAGACATCTGTGAGAGTAGCTGTGTCGGAGTCTGTGAAATCTACATAGCCGGTCCGGATAATCTGTCCGTCTTCATAGAAGTCCTTCCGGCAGTTTGTCGGTGAGGTGTATGTGATTGAATAGTCGTCTTCACTGGACGGACTTAGGTCCGTACATCGGACAATCAACCCTCGGCTTGCTGCCACTTTACTGACGACTTCAGCCCATACGACGCCGGAAGTCATTTCGGTGCCGATGAATTCAAATAATCCCAGGGCAACCAGGGCAATAATCACCGCCGCAGCGGCTGATTTTACAATTGGACTTTTCATGATTGTTCTCCATATATTCGGCTGGATGACAGCCGATTTTGTCTTTTCTGATTCGGCCAGCGCCTTAGAAATATCATCGTGGACTCTTTTATCCAGGTCGGCACTGGCTTTTAATTTTAATTTTTTAATCAATTCATTTATGTTATCTGCAGGTCTCATTTTTTCACCTCGCCATTTAACATTGACCGCAGTTTATCAATTGCGTATCTGTATCGGCCCTGAACGGTATTAATCGAGACGTTCTGCCGGCGGGCGATTGTCCTGAATTTTATCCCGCTATACGAGCGCAGGATTAAGACTTCTCGCTGCTCGTACGGTAATTGACCAATAGCAAGGCTTAATTGAGACAGCTCCTCGCCAAATATCATGCTGAATCCCGGACTGTTCGAATCGGTATTGTCCGGACCTGTTTCATCTAACGCGATGCTATGATGTCTTTGCCTAGCTTTATTGATGTTTCGCGCTTTGTTTGCAACGCAGGTTGCCAGATAACCTTTCAAACTTCCGGTAAGTCGAAACTTGCCGGAGGATTTGATAAACGATACAAAAACATCGTGAACAACATCCTCGGCAGAGCCTACATTATTTAAAAGAGCAGCCGCCAGCGTTACCAAATCGTCTTTGTACTTTTCATAAATTCCCCGCAGGGCATCGCGGTTACCACGATTGAACTTCCATATAAGCAGCTTATCTTCCAGCATCGAAAAGTTACTTTCCTAAGCTTAAAAACAATCGATTGTCACCTATATAACAATCAAGCGAACCCTTTTAGTATAAATAAAATGACTCTTTCATGCCATTTTTTACGTTTCAGTTCAATAATCGCATAAAAAAGGCCGGGCCAAACAAGCCCGACCTTTTTGTTTGTGTGATTGTATCTTTTTAGTATTCAATCGAAGTGTGTTTTTCAGTTGTCGCGCACTACCGGACGGACAATTTAGAAGGGGCGGGGTTTTGGGATTTCAACAATATGAAAAGCCCAAATATGCCTGAGAGCAAATAACCCAGAGGGACAAATTTAAGGACGACATCGGTACCGAAACGCTCTGCAACGGGCAGGAAAACCATTAAGACAATATTAGCGAGCGCCCAGGTGCCGCCGACCATAAAGCCCATTCGCTGGCCGAGGTTTAGTCCTGCAGCGTTTCTCGATAAGGTTATCATTAATACGTAAGCAGCGACCGCGCAGAAACCGGCACAAAACAATATCCAAATAGCTGCTTTGTGGTCTATAAAAACAAAATAAATCGCAAGAAAAGGAACCACGAGGAAAAGGGTGGCAATTATACATTTTAGCTCACCTTTTTTTCGAGCGATACCCGCCCAAACAAACGAGCCTGCGGCCCCGCCAAGACCATACATTGTCGTAGAGAGGCCGCCGAAAGTAAGTTCAAAACCAAGCTCATTGAGTGCCGTAGGTAATAACGACATAAGGATAATCGTAGAGATGGCCGCGGGTATCGCCATAGTCATTATAAGCCAGAAAGACAACCGATCCTCTCCTATTACTGAGACGTCTTTATCGTACGTCTTACGCTCGACTGCCAGGCGGACTCTCAGGAATATAACTAAAACAATACCGATAATCGGACAAAGAGCCAGAGGGTACAGGCCGCTCATACCATAATGAGAAACCAAATAAGCTGAAACTGCGCCGCCACTTGCGAATCCGAGAAAACCGCCTGCCATAAAAACGGCCGTGCTGACCGCCGGTGAAATTCGCTTAAGCCTGTGAACCGCGCGAAGGGCTTCGGGGTGTACTATTGCAATTCCAGAGCCGCCGACCACAGCCAATAAAATCATTACTGGAAAGGCATTTTCTGTCCTCGGCAGAGCACCTAAAAAGCATATACCGACGGCCAAAATCAGTCCAAAATGTAAGAGCAAAGGCCTGCGTTTATCGGCACGCATATGGCCGACCAGAGGCTGAACGCCGTTGCTGGTCATAAGCAGCGCAACCAGGACAATACCTCCCCGTGACAGGCTTAACTCAAACTCGGTCCGAATAGCCGGAAGGATGGCTGGCAGCATGCTCGCGAACATGTCAATGAGAAAATGAACAGCCGCGAGTACAAATAGCTGCATCCAGTGAAATGTAATTATTTTTCTATTCAAGTATCAACTGATTCGCACCTCAAACTTTTTGCCGGTGAGCTGCTCGTATGCCTCGATGTATTTTTTACTTGTTTTGGCTCTGATGTCATCCGGCAGCTCGACACCGGGGCCTGATTTGTTGAAGTTGATACTCTCAAGGTAATTGCGAACGAATTGTTTGTCGTAACTTTCCTGGTCTCGTCCGGCTTCGTATTTATCGGCAGGCCAGAAACGCGAAGAGTCCGGGGTCAAAACCTCGTCAATTAAAATAATCTTACCATTGACCATGCCCCATTCAAATTTCGTATCGGCCAGAATTATTCCTTTGGTTTCGGCATATTCGCTGGCCTTTGTGAAAATCTCGATGCTCTTATCTCGCACATAGTTAGCAGCTTCGACACCGATAACACTCACGCATCGTTCAAAGCTGATATTCTCATCATGTGTTCCACGCTCGGCCTTGGTGGCAGGTGTAAATATCAGCTCCGGCAGCTTCTGGCATTGTGACAATCCAGATGGCAGTTTTTGTCCGCAAACCGTCTGGCTGTCTTTATATTCTTTCCAGCCTGAACCGGCCAGATATCCACGCACCACACACTCTATAGGCAGGACTTCGACTTTTTTAACCAGCATGCTGCGGCCTGCCAACTGCTCAGGATGATTGCAAAACGGCTCAGGAAAATCCTTTAC
>JASFMF010000121.1:0-5886 GCA_050117705.1 Phycisphaerales bacterium | reverse complement strand
GGTTGGACTCGAACGGCACCCAACACTTGCGTAGACCTAACTTCTACTTGTACTCCTTGCGGTAGCGGCTTTTCTTGCGGGGATTATGGGTTTGATAATGATTATGACTGCGTAGCTGATATTGACCAGTGTCCCGGCAGCGCTTTTTGTACTGCCGGTGATGTTTGCCAAACATCCGATCCGGGTAGATGTGAGTGCTGTTGCGACATTAGCCAGAGCGCTCGTGATTGCTGCTCTCCCTTAATTTGCGAAGGTAGTTGCGGCGCTGGTGGCCTTGACACCACTGTCCCGCCAGATGGTACCCTTGATATTAATTTCGGTTATTGTTCTGGCTGTCGGATAGATAGCAATAGTGACGGTAGTATCAGCGCAGCCGAACAGGCATTATCCGATCAGGCCTGTAATTGTGTTGGCAGTAGCGGCAAATATTGCGATGTTAACGTTGATACTGACGGCGATGGCACGCCTGAGGGAGCCTGTCAGGATTGCGCCAATATTGGCAGTAACCCTCCGCTGTGTAATTTGCATAATACAGTCTGCTGCGTTGATGAAATGAGCCCGACTGCCGACGCTTGCCGAGGCGGTGACGGCTCTTTACTAGCGGGAGGATTTTGCCCGTATTATAACTGCCAAGCCCCGCCAAACCAGGATTTATGTGATGACCTAAACCCGATCAGCATTGGCCCATACCCTGATATCCCGAGCTGTACTAGTAATTGCTCGAGCAATGGTCCGGTGGGAGCCGCCTGTGTATCCGATTCCGGGCCGCCGCCGGTTTGCGATCCTGCTTTCCAGTGCAATGTTGGCTATGAATGTATTTCTGATTCGCCCTGCGGGGATTGCTGCTGCAATCTGGATAATTCCGGCACCCCGGCCGACACTTGTTTGAATTTAAGCCCCAACCTTTTCTGTTCCCAGGACGGCGATATTACTAGCAGCTGCTATGACCCTAATCCCGGATTAGCCCCGAATTATGGAATTTGCTGCGGGTGTACCCAGGACTCCCAGTGCGGCGGAGGGGAAGGCTGCGGCACTGATGGCTGCTGCCATGCCCGGCCCCAGGCAATACCACCGACCTTGCCTACTGATGACGCTTTCAATGTTTGTCGTAATCCTCTGGTAAATATTACTTTTGACCAGGAAATGGAAATCGGCAGCTTTACCGGTAATGTGATTGTGGTCGGGGATTACGGCTCGAGCGTATGTCCGCCAGGGACGGTCTATTTAGTTAAGGAAGACAATAGTCCTAGCACTAAGTTGGTAAGGCTATATAAAGGCATTGTGCAAAAGCTTAAAGAATTTATCTGGCCTTTAATTCGTTTAGCTAAACTAGATACAATTTTAACTGAATTTAGCCCGGATAAGATAATATTTAGCGCTCAAGCTTACGGACTTACCCCAACCGCCGGTACTACTTATTGTGCTATTTCTGGCAGGGTTAGTGGTCGGAATAATGCCGGCACTTCTGACTTATATTTTACCCCTAATCAGGCTCTAGATATTGTGAAAGATTATTATGTGATTATTAAGGGTGATCCTGATTTGACTGATGGAATTGTTGAGGGGGTTAGAAATACTCACGGGGTCGGCCTTAATTCAAGCAACAGCCCGGCCGGGAGCGTGCCCGCTAATATTACTTTTAACGGTATATCCTACCCGAATTCGTATATCTGGACCTTTCGGACCGGTAATCTTATTTGCCAGCTCCAGAGTATAACAATTGACCCGCCTTCAAAATTGTTCCAAAGAGCGTTCGATACTACCAGCTTTACCGCCTACTCTTGGTCTGCTGCCGGACAAGCCGTAGCGCCGACACTAGAGTATAACTGGACCTGGAGCTGGCGGGTAGAGAACCCGGCAGTAGCGGTTAACAGCGGTTCGGTTACAAGCGTAGAGCAGGTAACTGCGCAGGACCGCAAGGATGCCAGTACGAAATTGTGGGCTGATGCCTATATTACTGTTGATGTAATAAACAATCCTCCGACCGTAGGCCAGACAAAGTCCGGCAGTGCTCCGATCTATGTATTTATTTGCGAGAATCCCTGGCCGCCTATGGGCCCGGGAGGTACCTGGGGTCCTTGGTCGGATCAACCCAATAATTGTGGCGGCCCTCCTTGCAATGGCTTTAATATAAATTTTTATTATTGCCGGGATGCCGGGCAGTCCGGGACGTCTGATGATATACCGGCAATCGCAAGTTCAAGCGTTATTTTGCCGCCGTCTGCCGGACTAACTTGTAGTGACGGGAGCGGCAGTACTGATTGTCCTACACCAGGCAGCAGTATCGGTGATCCTTGCGGAACCGGCAGTGGTACCTGCGTTAATAAGCTTTTAAAAGAGTTTTATTTTTTCCGGGAAGCGGTTCCTTCTATTGGGGCGTCTACTATTATTGCGACTGATCAGCTGGACGGAGGCCATATATTGGTTCAATTCAGCGAAGACCTCACAGTTGACGGCTATAAATTATATTGGGGGACCGTAAGCGGTAACTATACCGATTATATCGCGATTGACAGTATGCCTTTCGCTTCCGCGAATGTAACCTGCAGCGCTTCCGGCGGTACGGTTAGCTGCGATGTAATCAACCTCAACAACGGCACTACCTATTATTTCGCATATACGACCTATTTCAATACAGGTGCGGAAAGCGGCTACTCCCTGGAAGATGATGAATCGCCTAGTGATCAAACCGTTCCTGCAACAGCGCCGACGATTACCGGAGCGACTTCAAGCGATTCGGAAGCAATCTTAAGTTGGCAGCCGACTACCCCGGACACGGTTAGCTATAAAGTTTATGTTGGTACCTCTCCCGGGAGTTACGGCAGCGCTCAGGATGTTGGCAACGATACGGCAGTAATTGTCGGTGGTTTGACCAATGGAACATCATATTATTTTGCAGTGACTGCGCTTGATAGTTACGGTAATGAAAGTACACCGGTAAGCGCAAACGAAGTTTCGCTTCAGCCGTTTGCCGCTCCCAGAAATTTAGTCGCTGTTGCCAGCACTACCGATAATACGGTAATTACTCTGGGCTGGGAATTAAGCGGAGGAGGAGTAACTAACGTAAATATTTATTGGGGTGATGCCCCCGGAACTTATAATGGTGCTACCAGTCCGATCGTGATACCAGGAAGCCCAACCCCTACTCTTTTTTCCGTAACCGGTCTTACTCCTGGGACCGCTTATTATTTTGCCTTATCTACTAATAATAGTTTAGGCGAAGAGAGCGTTTATACTAATGAAGCTGGCGAAGTTACCAATCCTTAAAATAAATAATAATTTTTTTAAGAATAGATTAATTCAATATAATTTTAGAAAATATTATTAAATTTATGTTTGACGACATTAAAGCTGACAATAACGATGCTTCTAAAGAAGCGGCTAAAACCCAGGGACCGGTGCCATCCCCCAAAAAACCGTTAAATAGCACTAACGGGTTTCAGGCAGGAAGCAAGGAGGAAGATAAAGGAGGAAATATTGGGGCAACCTCGACTACTCCTTCTAGCCCTGCGAAGGCGCCGCAGGAACAAGGAGGGGAGACCGAGGATATCTTTGCCCAAGTGGATCAAGTGCCGGAACCAAAAGTAAAAAAACCGCCGGTATTTCAACCAAAAGCGCCAGCAGCTGGCAGCCCGGTTGTGCCCGAAGCTAGCTCAGCGCCGAAAGAAAGTAGTTTTAAGAAAATTGTTGCTTTGGTGATATTAATACTGGGGTTGGGCGGTATCGGGTATGGTAGTTATTGGGCAATTACTGAATATATTTTAACATCGCCTGAAGAGTCCGCGGAAATTACCGGACAAATGGAAACAACCGAAAAGCCGGCCACAACCGATGAAGAACCCGTAATGACCGAACCGGCACAGACCGCGCCGGAAGATAACGAACAAGAACCCGATGCTGCACCCTCGAACCTGCTTGATACCGATAATGATGGTTTGACCGACCAAGAAGAGATTGGTTTGGGAACCGATCTCAGCAATGTTGATTCTGATGATGATGGATTGTTCGATCGCGAAGAGGTCAGAACCTACGGTACCGATCCCCTAAATAGCGATTCTGACGGCGATGGGTTTCTCGACGGCGAAGAGGTTAAGGAAGGGTATAATCCTTTAGGCCCAGGCAGGTTATACGATGTCGGAGACAACAACTAATTGGTTGATTAATTTATTAAATTATATGGCTATATAACTATTATGCTTAAATTAGGCAAAAAGAAGCAAAACTCGAATAAGGAAAGAGATGTAAAAAGGAAATTGGTAAAAGAAGAAATTAATCCTATCTATGATAAAGAGATAGCGGTGCATGTAATGCCAAAGAGATTCAGAAGTTTTACTGACACCGTCGAACGGGCGAAAACTACAGGAATATTGGTATTAGTGTCCGGTATAATTTTTTTAATTACGGCATCAATTTTGGCTTATTATTTTGTGATTCGGCCCGGTATGAACGATCCGGCCAAGGAGGCGAAAGAAGCGGCTACCGCACTAAATACGCAAGTTGATACGACTGAACAAGCCACTGCGGAAATACCGACAGCTAGCGAGGAGGCACCAGTGGTTGAGACTGCCCCTGAAACCGAACCGCCTGCAACTGCGCAAATGAAGCCGGTTACGCCGGCTACCGCTACTGCGCCGGTAGTAACTGAACCTGCAGAAGAACCAGTTGCCAGCGCGACTACTACCCAGACCGCAACTGGAACCGAGGCGAAGATAGTCGAGCTTAGCGGCCCGATCGATTCTGATGATGACGGATTATCGGATAAGGAAGAAATAATTTTAGGCACTAATTCTCAAGAAAAAGACAGCGACGGAGACGGTTACGAGGATCTAGCGGAAATTTTTAATTTGTATAATCCGGCCGGGAGCGGCAAATTAGAGGAAAACTTAGCGATCAGCACCTATAAGAACGAAACTTTTAGCTACCAAATGTTTTATCCGGTGAGATGGCCATCGAGCAAGTTTGGTGGTGATGACTCGTTGATGTTTACCTTGGGCGACAATCAATTTATTCAAATTATAGTCCAGCCCAATGAGAGTAAACTTGATCTTAGGCAGTGGTATTTAGAACAGCTTAATTTAGCCGAGTTTCCCGTATCACGGCAAATTACAAAAAATTCTTGGGAAGGAGTAGCCAGTGAGGATGGCTTAACTTTTTATTTAATGGATAAGAAAAAAGAATATATTATTACTATTAATTACAGCGTCGGTACCGCTACAGTGATTTCATATAAAAACCTATTTCGTTTGATGATAGATAGCTTTGAGATTAGTAATTAAACTGCATAACATTTGTAATTAATAAGAATATAATGGTTTCGGTTAATAATCGCACTAAGAGCAGCATTAACTTAGGGCTAGTTAAAAAAATTGCTGCAGCCTTTTTAAAAAAGTACCGAAAAACCGGATTTGATCTTTCGATTGCTTTTGTCGGTGATAAAACCATTAGAAATTTGAATAATCGGTATCTTAAAAAAGATTCTGTAACTGACGTGTTGGCTTTTCCCGGTGATGAGGGGTTTTTTGGGGAAATAATAATAAATTACGCCCAAGTCAAAAGACAGTCTAAGCATTATTCAAAGTCAGTAAAGGACGAGCTAGTCTTTGTCCTGGTCCATGGCCTTTATCATCTATATGGGTATGGAGATAGGTCCAAAGAAGAAAAAGACAGGATGGACAAATTGAGTAAAAAATTTATTAAAGAGCTTGATTTTATATAACCTCAACTATGCTAAAAGTGAAAAGACTAATAAAAAGCTTTAAATATGCGCTCAAGGGAATTATTAAAACTGTCCGGGAAGAGCAAAATTTGCGCATTCAAGCACTGCTCGCGATAGTTGCTTTAATATTAGGTAAAATATTTGAAATAGAAAAAAGCGAATGGGCTTTA
>JASFMF010000120.1:0-5906 GCA_050117705.1 Phycisphaerales bacterium | reverse complement strand
TTAGGAAAACGATTGATAATAACATTCACAGTAACTGCATATAATTTATTTTCGCCCAGGATATTACTATGACTTGATACTACCTCCTTCCCTTAAAACCATAAATACCTCGGATGTTAAAGAGCCAACATCCACAAATCCTCGTTTTGTAGATACACACCGTATCCATTATATTTATACCAAATCAAGCAATCCAATGTCAAGAATTATATGCTTACTCGCCAGGGTTATATGAAAATATGAAATTTCTACTCCTGCTTTTTTACCTTATTATCAAGTAAAAAAGAGGCCTATACCGTTAAATTTAGTATAGGCCTCAAATTACTAAAAATCCACTAAATCAACATTCTATCAAGGTTCCGGCTCGGTGACCGGTTGCGGCGGATACAAACGAATATCATCAAAGTACACTAAACCCGAACCACCAGCTCGAGGATTGTTCCTATCACCAAAACCGAGACCAATCCTACTGATATTAGTCAGGTTTACACCCTGGTCTGCAAATCTCTGCAAGTCAATATTCCATTCGGTCCACTCAGTAGCCAGGGACGCATTCGGATTTTCATTATAAACCACAGCACTATCGTCGATAACCACATACATCAACTCAGCATCGTTACTGGGCATCTCAACACCGATAGCCTGATGCGTCCACGTCATTGGAGTAACCGAACCGATTGTTTGAACATTGGAGAACACAGCCGTACACATCTCATCGGAGTTATGGCTGTTTACCGCCAAACCTATATAAACATTTGTCGGCATACTAATACCCACTGGATTATCCGTCTCACTACTTGAAGCTTGGAGTTCCCAATTCACACCGCCAGGTGAATGGTAAGCAGATATCTGAGTGCCCTGGCGGACCAGTCTAACCCAGTAAGGAGCCTGTACGCCGGGGGTGTTCGAATTAAATGTATCCAGGCTTGTTTGCCTTCGATTCTGGAACGCCGTTCCATTATTCGGTGATATGCAGCAGAACGCGTGCCTTGAACCTGATGCAAGCGAATCTCGAATCATAACGCCCACCTTGGCCCATTCGTGTGTATTCTCGATGCTTTCCACTTTGGCGATAATTTCACCGTCACCGGTCAGTTGCTTAAAGACATAACGGAATTCGTCGGCCGTGCCCCAGGTATCAGCACCGGAACCAGTCACTGTAAAAGTGCCCGCCGGTTCTTCTATTAAAGCGGCAGGATTGCCCCTGTACCAAATCGTCAGCGTGTTGACGTCTTTCTCGGTCCAGTCTGTCGGTGTCGGATAGTTCAGAGGCAAAGTCGCCTCAGAATTCCCCGCAGAGCTATTGTCGTAGAAATACGGCATAGATTGGTCACCACCGTGGACAAGAGTAGTCTCGACAAAATGCTCTCCGGCATCGAAGTCCGGGCTGGGGTAACCTACTGTCGAGCCATTCGCCGTAGATTCGTAACCATCTACCCACGCATCGAATATCCTGTCGGGTCCGAAGTCATTATAATCCTCGAAATTGTCCACGATAAGGAAGTCGGCAGTTGTAAAGCTCCATAGGTTGCCTTTCCATGGGCTTTCCGGATTGAGAGCATTGACTTCATCGACACGCCAATAATACGTAGTATCCCACTCAAGTTGTCCGGGGTCATAGCTCTCGGCACCAAGGTCTCTGGAACCTTTGTATTCTGGTGAAGCCGTAGTAGCGTTAGCTACGGCATTCGGGTCAGCACCAAAATATATCTCATGTGAAAGGGCGTTATCTCCGGCGCCCCATTTGAGAATCGGCATCTGCTTTACATCCACAGCACCATTACGTGGATTCGGGCTACTGGCTTTTACCGGAGGTGTCAGGACATACGTCGGAATTATCTGCTTGGGTGTGGACGGGCTCGACCAGCTAAGCTGTGCAAGTGCTCCACCACCGTTTTCATAATACTCCATTACGACGCTGTATGTTTGTCCTGCAACAAGGTCAATTGTTCCACTGTTTTCAGAGGCTGCCTGGTCTTCCCAGTCATCGACAAGCAGTCGGCCGTCAATCCACAAACGTACCCCGTCATCAGTATTAGTATAGAAGGTATAGGTTTCGGTGTACTGCGCCCCCACTTCGCCGGTCCATCTGATCGAAAAATTATCATCACCCACACCTGGGTCAGGTGAGCCCGGGTCGCCCCAGTTGAAATCGATCTTAGGGTCTATACGGGCCAGAACAAGATTACTTAAATTCATACCTCTGTAATAATTACCTCTGATACCAACACCACCGCCTGAAACTGTAAAGCTCAAAACGTCACCTTTATGTATTTCGACTGAGTCATACTCATCAATACGCCAGTAGTAAGTCTTTTCAAGCTCAAGAGTGCCGGGCGCATAATTCGTAGCTGCCGTAGGCCCCACGTAAGTATCATTCTCTCCGGCTTCCACCTCTCCGGCTTCCACGTCGGCATAATTATCTCCGAAGAACACACGATGCACTCTCGCATCGAAGCCGGCACTCCAACTCAAAACAACATTCGGGTCAATGAAACATCCACCGTCAGCCGGCCTGTGATTATAAGATGTTCGGGGCGGAACAAGAAAGCTCCAGACAGGACCTTTCCACGGACTATTCGGGTCGGCATCGTTGACTTCATCGACTCGCCAGTAATAAGTCGTGCCTGGGATAAGACCATCCGGATAAGCAAATCCAGTAAAGCCGGCAGCTAAGAACGGCAAAGCCTGACTGCCCCTAAACACTTCCGAATCCACAGTGGCATCGTTCACATCATCGAAGCTCTCACCCAAGTACACATTATGTGAAACCGCAAAACTACCGGGCGTCCAGGTAAGGTTCACCCAGGTTGCAGGGTGAATAGCACCATCTTCCGGAGAGGGTGTGAAGGCATACGGAAATCCTTTATCACCTTCCATAGCGGCCTGAACCTCACCATCTGTCAATGCCGTGTCATAAATCCGTATATCATCAAGAATACCCCTGTACCACTGACCGATAGCAGCCCACGAACCAATAACAACATCACCTGTTGTCCCGCGATAAGGACCTCCGGTATCCTGAGCTTCCTGCGTTCCATTGATGTATATCCTTCTTACTCTATTTTCAAAATCATACCAGAAAGTTATGTGGGTCCATTCGTTTTCTTCAATAATCCCACCGGCAGTATCAAGGTCATTGCCATAAAACGCCATACGAACGCCTCCGGCCGGTACATCGGCACTGCCGGGGCCTCCGAGCCGTAAATGCATATCCAGGTTTGTCGCGCTTGACTGGGTCTGGGAGAAAACTACCTGCCCACCGGTATACAGCACCGGTTTAACCCACATTGCGATAGCAAAGCTTCGATTATCGAACGGAATATGCGGAGCCACAACATAAGAATCAGAACCATTGAACTCCAGCCCGCCGCCTATCCTGCCGATCACCCATTCGACACCGCCGTTGAGGGTGCCGTCGTTCTCATTGCCGCTTGAATCATAAGCGGTATCACCGGAGCCTTCCTCGAACTCCCAGTGAGCCACGAGTTCGGCTGAGACTGTGCCTGTTATGCTCAATAAAAAAATAAAAGAAACCAAACAAATCAATTTCTTACACATAATAGTCCTCCTTACAAAATAGTTGTTGATTGAAATGCAAAACCTTCATTTGTGAGGCATAAAATACTCGCCACAACTATGCGGCTCATATAAAAGCTCCTCCTATATTCGGAAAAAACCCCAAATACCGTATTCCGGTGTATCAAATTCGCCAAACAAGCACCTACAACGGTACAATGTCTGCTATTTACATCTATACCAAATCAGCCGGCCGGCGTCAAGCCAAATTCTAATCTAAAGAAGCAATTGTATCCTCTTTTCACCAGATTTCAGACGGGGTTAAAATAAATCACCTTAGGAACGGATTATGCGCTTTTTCGTGGGCTATTGTGGTAACCGGGCCGTGACCGGGATAGACCTTCGTTTCATCCGGCAGAATGAACAGCTTTTCCTTCACGCTGTTCAGTAATTGTTCCATACTGCCATTGGGAAAATCCGTCCGTCCAATCGACTCGGCAAACAGAACATCATCTGAAAAAACAACCCCCTCCTCTTCCGAATATAAACAGATACCACCCGGCGTATGGCCAGGGGTATGAAGAACGCTAAGTTTAACACCGGCCAGCTCAATTACATCCTGCTCATCCAGTGAAAATTCAGCCGGCTCAACACTAAAAGCACTTCCCGCCATCGCGGAAAGATTAGCATAAGGTTCCGTGAGCATCTCGGCATCGAGTTTATGAACATAAACTTTTATATCAGGAAATCTTTCCCGCAACGCAGCCACGCCTGCAATATGGTCTATATGACCATGAGTAAGAACCACCGCCACAGGATTTAATTCTTGTTCCTGAAGATATTCTATTAACCTATCAGGCCCCAGCCCCGGGTCAATAACCAGACAATCTTCAGCCGTTTCACTACTGCGAAGAATATAGCAGTTAGTCTCATACGCACCCATAACTAAACAATCGATTTGCATTATAAGCACCTTTTTTCACCGCCAGTATGGTGTGACAATATTAAATTTTAAGAAAGTAAATTCACAACCCACAGCACTAATAAACAGGCTAAAAACAAGCAAAAATCCATTTAAAGAGCGGTTAGGCTAACAAAAATAGCTTTATTAGTCAATACTCTTTAAACTTGACCGGCGATTACAAGTTTGTTAGTTTGCCGGGATTATTGTCAATAGAAAACAGCGTATAGAGTAGCTCTGTACTCAATAATTGGAGAAATCCGTTAAATGGAAGCATTTAAACGAGTATTCAAATATATTTGGCCGCAATGGCACAGGCTGGTGACAATCGGATGTAGTGCGCTGCTCATCGGCATACTTTTCTCATTCAGCTTTGCGACAATTTTACCGCTTTTAAAACTTATGATGGGCGAAGAGGGACTGCACGGCTGGATTAACAGAAAAATCAATGAAAAACGCTATGGGCTTAGCTTCTATGTGCCGGACAGTGTTGAGCTTGCCGACCCGAACAATCCCGACATAGCCTACTTTCTAAGAATAGCCCGCGTCAAGAAAAACAGCTTTGCCGAAAAGGCCGGCCTAAAACCGAATGACCAGATTGTCGGGGCCGGCAGTAAGTTAATAAACGGAAATCCCAAGGTATCATCCGGCGAACTTCTTGAGGAACTGGCAACTATATCAAATGTGAAATCCATAGCAATTCAATATCGTAGTTTTGACCAATACGGACCATTTAAACTCGAAACGAAAAAACTTCAGTGTGGCGCTAAACCTTTCTATGCCGACCAGACTCAAAGGTTCCTCAGACACATACCGCAGGAACGAACAAGAGCGAATAAAAGAAAAGCCGTGATATTTATCATACTCCTGATGGCAGTTGTCACAACCGTACGATGCATCGCCCGGTTTTATCAGGATTATACGGTACAAAAAGTTACGCATATAACGCTCGCCAATCTGCGAAAGGACGCTTTCAAACACTCCCTGCACATTCCCGTGAGCTATTTTGCCGACGAAGGCCCAAGCAATACGGTCAGCAGATTATTCGGAGACGTATCGGTAATCGGCGCCGGGATAAAAATTTTGTTTGGAAAAACTCTTCGCGAACCTATAAAAGCAATTGGGCTGATTACCTGGGCCATGTGGATAGACCACAATCTCACGCTTATATTTCTATGCACAGCGCCGTTATCTCTTTACGCCATCAGCAAACTCGGCACAAAAATAAAGCGAGCCACCAAAAAATCACTTGTAACCTGGGCGGAAATGCTCGGTAAGCTGAAAGAAGCTCTGGGCTCCATCAGAGTAATAAAGGTCTATAATCAGCAAAATTATGAGGGTATAAAGTTCACGGAAATAAATAAAAAACTCTTAAAACGACAGTTTAGAATTGCAAAAGTGGACTCGGCGACAGACCCTTTGATGG
>JASFMF010000119.1:0-5907 GCA_050117705.1 Phycisphaerales bacterium | reverse complement strand
TCCGGTTTTTGAGGTTCCTTTGGCGGCGTTTCGCCAAAAGGTAAGAAATGATTCGGAAATATAAAATTTCTGTTCTTGTATTTTGTTACCCGCCCCCAAAGTCTGTATGAAGCGCCGGAACTTCCATTGGCATCGGCAATCATCTTTTCCAGCGCCGATGAAGGCAGCAGCTCTAACTTTGTTCCCGCATTGACCTGTTCTCTGTAGTCGTTCACATCCGAGGCAAGCTCGAAAAAACATACATCGTTACTGTCGGGACCGGCGAGTTTACCATCGATTCCATTTAGTGCAAATCCATCCCGCAGCAAAGACTTGTGTTCCGTCATTGCATTTAGTCCCCATGCTGGGGTGGCGGCGCTCATAAGGAGTATCAGGTTAGAAAGTATAAATCTCTTGCTCATATTAGTTGCTTAGGATTTTAAGTTTTCAATAATCAGTTTAACGGCTTCTTCCGGATTATCCGCCGATTTGACGTATCGGCCGCTGCCGGGGTCGTCGCTTGCAATCAACTCAACCAAGGGTTCCCAGAATTCACCTAAAAGTATAATCGGTTTATCTGTTTTGAGAAAGCCTTTGTTTTTTAATTCCCAGACCTTCGCCAGCTCCAGCAGCGTTCCGGTCCCGCCGGGCAGCACTATATAAGCCTGCCCTAATTTTATCAGGGTATCCAGCCGTTCATCGAGCGAGCCGGTTACTATCTCTCGGCTGACGTATTCATTGGCCCGGCTGTTCTTAAAAGCCGAGCATGTAACACCAATTACTTTCCCGCCGGCTTCAGCGGCTCCTTTTGCCCCGGCCAGCATTGTCCCGCCGTATCCGCCGTTGGCAATCACAAAGCCGGCTTCGGCCAATAGCTTTCCCGTCTCATAAGCAAGTTGAAAGTTTGGGTCACCGTCTTTAGCTCTGCCCGTGCCGAAAATGGTTACGATTTTTTCATTCAATTACTTTTTCCTCGTGTGTAGTTCAGAAGCCCGGCCGACAATAAAATTTCTCTGTCCCTCTTGGAAAGTTCGAGTCTGCCGATAAACTCGAATGAGCCATCTGTTTTGGCAATTTTAATTTCGTTGCTATTCTTTATTGCGCCGAGCAGATTGTTTATTACAAGCTCATCGTCACTTTCTATTTTCTCATAGTCGGCCGGGTTGGCGAACTCAATCGGAACTATGCAGAAGTTTATCAGGTTCGCTTTGTGGATTCGCTCAATGCTTTTTGCCAGTACTGCCCGCACACCCAGATACATCGGGCAAAGCGCAGCATGCTCTCTTGACGAACCCTGCCCATAACTTTCGCCGGCTACGATAATACCGCCGATGCCCTGTTCCTTTAGTGAAAGTGCCCGTTCGGCAAAAGTTGGTTTACCTTCTTCGTTGAAACAGCTAAAAACAACTTTCGCGTATTCAGGCACATTCGAGCGCAGCTTTAGAAAAGTCCCGGCCGGCATAATATGATCGGTGGTTATCTTGTCGCCGCATTTAAGTAATACCTTGCCCGTTAATTTCTTGGGCAACTGTCTCGGTGTCTCCGGCACCACAATCGTAGGCCCGCGCAGGATCTGTGTTTTTAACGCCTCGCCTTCGCTTAAAGGCTGTTCTATCATGCTGTCGTCGATGAGGAATTCGTCCGGCATTTCAATTCTTGGATATTTAAGGTCGAATAGTTCAGCTAAGTCTCGCGGGTCGGTGATTTTACCCGTCAGGACCGAGGCGACCGCCGTCTCCGGACTGACCAGATAAACTTTGTCGCCTTTTGTTCCGCTTCGTCCTGCAAAATTCCTATTGAACGTCCGCAGGCTTACCATTTCATCTGCCGGCGAAAAACCCTGGCCGATACAAGGCCCGCAGCCCGATTCTAATATTCGTGCTCCCGCCGAAATCATATTCGCCAAAACCCCATTTTGAGCTAACATATTCAGGACTTCCCTGCTGCCCGGAGCGATTGCGAATTCGACCATATTATTGATACGCCGACCCTTTAATACTTCTGCAACCATCATCAAATCAGCATAGCTCGAATTCGTGCAACTGCCTATTACCACCTGACCGATTTTGGCGCCGGCTATTTCGTGGACAGTCTTAACGTTATCCGGCGAAGATGGACAGGCCGCCATCGGTTCAAGCTCGGACAGATTTATCTCTATGATACGGTCGTATTCTGCATCCGAATCGGCTGATAACGGCTGATAGTCTTTTTGGCGTTTCTGGGCGGCCATAAATTTTTCGGTCTGCTCATCGCTGGCGAAGACACTTGTCGTAACACCCAGCTCGGCGCCCATATTTGTTATCGTTGCCCGCTGCGGTACGGACAGTTGTTCTGCGCCATCGCCGAAATATTCAACCACCCAGCCGACATTACCCTTTGTCGAAAGTATGCTCAGAAGTTTTAGAATCACGTCCTTTGCCGCGACCCAGTCACTAAGCCAGCCCATAAGTTTTACGCCCAGAACCTTCGGGCATTTCAGATAAAACGGCCCGCCCGCCATCGCCACCGCCACATCCAGACCGCCGGCCCCGATGGCCAGCATGCCGATTCCGCCGCAAGTAGGCGTGTGCGAATCACTGCCTAATAAGGTCGCGCCGGGTTTGCCGAATCGTTCAAGGTGAACCTGATGACAGATACCGTTGCCCGCCCGCGAATGACAAACGCCGCACTTTGTGGCTATCGTTTGCAGGTATAGATGGTCGTTATGGTTCTCCGGCCCGAAGCCGGCCATATTGTGGTCGATATAGCTGACAGATAAATCGGTTTTAACCTTAGACGCTCCTATCGACTCATACAGTAAAAATGCGGTCGTTCCGGTGGCATCCTGCGTTAGAGTTTGGTCAATGCGAATTCCAATTTGCTCACCGGCTGCGAGTTCACCTTCAACAAGGTGTTTACCGAGTATCTTATATACAAGTGTTTGTCCCAATTCTGTGCTCCTTAGAAATTCAAGGTACACAGTTTAACATAAACATCGGGCCAGGACAAATCCTATGTTTGGTCAAATAGCGGAGTAGTCACACTCAGCAGGAAAGATGACGGCCTTGTGCGACAGAGCACAAGGCCGTCCAAAAATAAAGAAGCAGGGGTCTTCTTTATGCAATCCAAATATTAATTTTTTGCTACTGCAATACAAACATACTTACTACTAATCGTCTGTTCCGGAACAGGTTCCGGAGTCTGCGACAGCGCACCAATCTGGCTGCGTCAGAGTATCATCAGAAAGTCGTTATCTCTGCCTTCTTGGTCCAGGAGTATCAGAGCCGGTAGCTGGAACATCGTGTACCAGCATCGAATCCGTCCTGCCCTTTGGCTCACTGTTCGGGACTTCAGGCACACCGCCCACTCGAACATCTCCGCCGTTCCACCATGTGTAAATGTTGTCATCATTGACACCACAGAAAGATTGCCTTTCAAAATCTACGTGGCCGTCCATAAATAACACGTTTTGGCCGTCTTCCTGATGAGCAATAGCGTTCCCAACGTTTACAGCATCTTTATCGCCATCGGGGTCGAACATGGGTGGTCCGTTCATAGTCTTTGCCTGTGCAGCGGGAGAGTCTATCCATGGATTCCTGTCGGCCGCCACCGCCATACCCGGCTCGCTCGATGTAGTCAGAGCGTACAGGCCATAAGGCATATGATAGGAGTAGCTGCAATGGGTTGTTGGCCCACGTCCTTCAATACTGGCGTCGCCGAAATCCCAAAGCTCGATAAGCTCCAGGTCGTCCACATTTTCATAATCCATGGGCTTAAATTCAGTTGTCCCGGAATCACCTTTGCAGATGAAAGACTTAGGCGTTACTTCGGCATACTTGACGAGCAGATAGAAACTGGATGTAATCGTTGCTGCGCCCCCGCTGCCGTCTGAGCCCAAACCATAAGCACTAATTCGGTTTGGTGCCAACCAGTCGGCTATTCTGCCGCTCCAGTCGCTGTCTCTTCCGCCGGCTCTTGGAAACTCATCATCGTAATCATTGCTGTAGATAAGCATTGCCTTGCCGAGGCCGGACAGGTTCGTTCCACAGACCATTCGAAAGGCAAGCTGCCTTACCCTGGCCAGTGCGGGCATTAGAATGCCCATCAACAGAGCTATGATCGCGATAACGACCAATAGCTCGACTAATGTAAAACCTTTGCGTTCCATTTTCTTTCTCCTTTAGTTTTTTCGGAGATTCGCTTGCCCGACCGCTTTTAAGCACGTTTTATTAATCTCATTGATGACAATAAAATTTAGCCTTTCGTGCCTGCATAATGACGATCCCTGCCGAATATAATATATAACGCCAAACGCCGTTTTTTTTGCGAATCTCCATGTTCACGTTTTTTCGCTCAAAAACGGTCGGTTTACACAAATTCATAAAACCAATACTCATGGTTAAGGTTCATCAAATTTATTTATGTTCATCATGCCACTTGTTGCTTCTGATAAAATCTTGCTTTGTAAGACATTCTCTGTCGATTCTTCCGGTCTGCCTGTTGATATTGATTCCGGTTGTTTTTTAGAAGTAGCTTCGACCACATTTTGCTTTACGAAGGCATCTCTGTTTTGCGCCAAAGTATTCAGTATTCTAGCTTGATTGTAGATGGCGAATCTGCGGGGCTGTTTAGAAAGCCGCGATGCTTCTTCATACTCAGTGACGGCGTTTTCCGCTTGTCCTGTATCGAACATGATAGAACCGAGCAGAAAGTGCGCATCAGCGTTATCAGGCGCCAGACGTACTGCCATTGTGGCGGCATAGAGCGATTTCTCTATATTGTCCGTTTTTTGCAAGCAGAGCGACTTTATCATCCAGGCTACTGCCGATTTTGGGTAGACCTTCAGCATTTTCCTCGAATATGACAAAGCCGCCTCTGTTCTGCCGGTTAGAATAAGCTTCGAGCAGAAAGAGAATATTTCTTTCTCGATCCTTTGCCTCAGACCAAGAAGTGCCGGATTCTCCGGAAGAACAGCCAGTCCATCTATACAGCAGCTTAATTTATCCATGAGATTTACTGCACCGTTCGACATCAGCAGATAACTCGAGGCGTCATGGATTTGTTTGTAGTCCGAAAGCCACTTTTCCTTTTCTCCCTCACTGAATCCTTTCCAGTCGATATGTTCGTAAACAGAGTCGCTTTTTACGCGGGAAATAAATCTCTGGAATGCCAAGCAGCCGGCCGCCTTATTGTCAGTTGTAAATTCGATAAAGGGCTGAAAGTCACTGTTTATGGAAAAGCTTTTTATAGAACGTCTCAGGTCGTTTTCGTCACCGATATAACAGCTTAGCACATCCATGTTATTATTTATATTTATTTCGGAAAGGCTTTCATTCACCCCGTCTCTCGACAGCTCGCTCTCTATGTGCTCTGGTGAAAAGTACTGCGGCTGTTCGGAGCCAACCACGAGAAAGTACTGAGCTGGATCAGGAGTCATATACCATATCGTGACGTGTGGAAAAACTTCCATCATTGTGCCGATTATGCTGTTTAACACGGATCTTGGCTCTACGTTGTGAGTGGGTATCCAGGAAATAAACAGTCCATTCTCGTCGAGGCGTTCTTTGGCATCTTCAAAATATTCTTTGGCATAAAGAGAAGAATTCTCTGCAAAGTGCTTCGGATGGATGGAGTCATTGACTATCGCATCGTATTTTGTGTTTGTCAGATGGATATAATTTTTCGCATCCATGTATATCATTCCTATTTCGTCGCTTAGTCTGTCGCCGAGGTTAATATGCCTGAAAAATCTCGAGGAAAGGTCCACTATCTCCGGTGCAATCTCGACGCAATAAGCCCTTTCAAGTTTATGAAGTGCCATACAGGCGGTGCTTTCACCCGAGCCGAATCCGACAGACAGGACTTTTTTTGCTTTGCTGTTCAGTAAAATTCCGAAATGCCCCAGCATCTTCTGGTCGCTGCGCCAAAAATAAGTATCACCTGCTACTC
>JASFMF010000118.1:0-5946 GCA_050117705.1 Phycisphaerales bacterium | reverse complement strand
CCGCGGGACGACTTACGCAGAAGTGACGGGTCAGCACGTAGCTGTTCCAGTGTTGATTTTGTCTATAAGTGCGGGCAGTTCAGAGATATGGTTTATTCTCCATGCACCTGTTGGAGTTTTTTTTCCGGCGTTGGTATAAGCATTTTTGAGTACCGCCTGCATACCGCATTTTATCGCCGGCTTTGTATCCTTATCAATGCGGTCGCCTACGTATAATATGTTCTCCATTGCCTCGTTGATTCTCTCGGCGGCGATTTTGAAAATCCGCAGGTCCGGCTTGCGAAAATTAAATTCGTATGAATAGATTCTGACTGTGAAAAAGTCCAGTATGCCTTCCTGTTCGAGATGTTTGTCTAAGGAGCAGCCGTTGATAAAAGTGTTTGAGACTATACCGAGCTTTAGTCCGGATTGTTTGATTGCGGCGAGGGTTTCTTTTATGTCCGGTTCGGTCGTGGCCATCTTCCTCAAAGGCTCATACCAAAGCCAGGCAAACTCTCGCCATTGGTGTCTGTCAAGTCTGATGCCTTTTTTCGTGCCGAATCCTCTTAATAAAAGAAGTGAATTGAAATCGTTCCTGGTAATATTCGAGAGCAGGTGGCTGGCGCGCATTGCAACCAGATTTCGCAAGAAGTAATAGTGAAAATTACCGGCGGGTTGATTGTGGCTTTTGAGAAAATCGTAAGATAATCTTGCGCCTCGCCGGTAAAGCTGTACCGTACGGACTTTACCGAAGTTCAGCAGGGTCTCACCAAGGTCAAACAGTACCGCTCTAATTTTTTTGTCCGGCATAATCAGTAAATATGTCAATGCGCTTATGATTTAATAAGTGGTCCGTCCCTTACTTTTTTAACGCTGGCACATCACCGCTGAAAGCCTCCCGCACCCATTGATGCATCTCCTCGTCTGATATCATCGAAACCCTGTCGGCCGCGTACTCTGCGTCTATTTGGTCTTTTATCTTCGTTACACGCGGGTCATGCTTGGGTATTGTAATTTCGTACCGGGTTTCTATCCAATGCTTGATGCCGGCCGCTCCGGTCTTGTCGGTAATTGCCACGCCGACGGGGCGGAGCAGCAGCTTTTGGGTATCGAAGCAGTTGTATATTTCCTCGTTTTTCAATAGGCCGTCTGCGTGTATGCCCGCACGCGTGACATTGAAGTCTCTTCCGGCCAGCGGGTAGTTATTTGGAATCTGAAGACCCAGTTCTTTTCGTGCATAATCGGCCAATTCGGTAATAGCAGCGTAATTGACACCTTCGGTCATTCCTTTCAGTTGGGCATGTTCGACGACCAGCGCCTCTAAGGGTGGATTGCCTGTTCGCTCACCGCAGCCGAATATCGCGACGTTGGCGGCGCTGCATCCGTACAGCCACGCTGTTGCTGCGTTGACCTGGACTTTATGCAAATCGTTGTGACCGTGCCATTCGAGATACTCGGGCGGGACTCCTATTTTGCGGAGCCCGTGAATGAGTTTCGGTACGCTGCGGGGCAAAGAAGCGCCCGCCCAGGGCAGACCGAAACCGAGCGTATCACAAAGACGTATCTTGACCGGCTTATCGTATTCTTTGGAGATTTTCATTAATGCGGCGGCGAACGGCAGCACAAAACCTTCGTAGTCGGCCCGGGTTATGTCCTCGAAGTGACATCGCGGAATGACACCATCATCCAGCGCCGCTTTGACTATATCAAGATACGCATCCATCGCCTGCGCGCGTGTTTTTCGCAGCTTCAGAAATATATGATAGTCACTTGCCGAGGTAAGAATGCCCGTTTCGCTGAGACCCATTTGCGAGACCAGTTTAAAGTCGGCCGCGACAGCTCTTATCCAGCCTGTTATCTCGGGATACTTGTAGCCTCGCTCTTTGCAGAGTTCCACGGCTTCCCTGTCACGCTGCGAGTATAAAAAGAATTCGCACTGGCGAATCAGGCCTGTGCCGCCGTCTATCTCGTGCATTAAGTCATAGACTTTGAGAATTTGTTCCGGTTTGTATGGCGGCCGGGCCTGCTGGCCGTCACGAAACGTTGTGTCGGTTATCCAAATCTTATCCGGCATGTCATATTTGATACGCTTGTCATCAAAGATTACTCTTGGAAATTCCGTATATGGGAACATCTGGCGATATAGATTAGGTTTATCGACATTTGCAAGTTTTTTACTGGCCATTAATTATCTCCAAAAATATCGTTAGCCGGGATTACTCCGACAGGTTATTTTATACCCTGTTGTTACAAATATTGTTCGAGGTTCGAGCCGTGATTCGCGAGATACGACAATAGCCGAGGTGGGATTCGAACCCACACGCCCTTAATGGGCAGGGGATTTTAAGTCCCCAGCGTCTGCCATTCCGCCACTCGGCCGAACGTAGTAGGTTAACGTATTTAGTAAAATTTTGCAAATTGTTTCCTTAAAAACTTACTACGGGCTCACGCAAAATGAATCCGGGGGACATACCTTAACTTCTTATATGTACAGGGTTTGATTAAAAATCTTCGATGAAAGGCGAATTGTCCCCTGGATTAGTCCCCGGCAAAGTATAATTGCAGGACTCGGCGGAGGTTTTATCCGGTTTTTCCTGCGTTATGGCCGGTAATGGGCTTAAAAAGCGAGCCGGAGGTAGAAAAAAGTGGAAATCTCGTGTTTATTTTGGTAAAATAGTACAAAGGTATATATTTAGAACGCTATGAAAGTGGTCTAAAACTGGGTATTTCCGGTTAACGATGAGTGTGATGAGAGGCCTTACGCAATCAGCTTGGGGGTCTTACTACCATCACTATAGAAAGGAGCAGGTACTCATGAAAAAACGAGGGCGGCACCTGTGGCATCTGTTGGCAACAATCTTTGTGGTCGTTTTGTGGTCAGTGCGGCCTGGTATGGGGCTTGTGATTACCGAGGTGATGTACCATCCGGTCGAGGATGGGGGGACAGCCCAGGGTGTGGAGTCGCTGCAGTTTATTGAGCTGTATAACGACCGGGCGGTTTTCGAGGATATTAGTGGATTTGCGTTCACAAACGGTATTCAGTACGTTTTTGAGCCGGAGACGATTATGGGGCCCAGGGAGTACCTCGTTGTGGCGTATGACCCGGCTGCTTTAGAGGCGGCGTATGAGATAACCGGTGTACTTGGTCCGTTCTCGGGTCAGCTCAATAACGATGGCGAGCGGATAGAGCTGTCCAACGATATTGGCGAAATAATTATTTCTTTCAGATACAATGATGCCAGACCCTGGCCAGCTTCGCCTGATGGGACCGGGCACTCGCTTATTCTCGCAAGGATGGGCGGAGACCCGGAGAAAGCATCAGCCTGGGCGCCCAGCACTTTTATAGGTGGTACGCCGGGGGGGCCGGATGAAGTCCAGGCTGAACCTGAAGACCCGACCCTGGTGACCCTTGTGGACATAGGCCATACCGGGCGATATTTCAAGGGTACCGAAGAACCGTCGCCCGACCGTAACGGCCGGCCCACGACAGAGTGGACGGATTTGGGATTCAACGATAACCCCGCTACGACCGTGTGGATCGAAGGCCCCAGCGGGTACGGTTATAGTAATGACCCCACTGAGCTTCAGTACGTTCGGACCGAGTTAAACGATATGCCGGACAATTATATTTCCGTATATGCACGGCTCCGTTTTGATGTCACAGCGGACCAGCTTAACTCATTTGCTCAGTTGCGTGCCGAGGTGCATTACGATGATGGTTTTGTGCTGTATCTGAACGGAACGCGCGTAGCGGACTCCGGAGAAATTTCCGGCAATCCACCCCCATTCGACCGGAGCGGCGGCACCGCTACAGACCCTCCGGTTGCTAATGTGGATTTGAGCGGCCAAATAAATCTGCTTGTTCCCGGTACAAACGTTCTGGCCATGCAGGGTCATAATGCGACGATATCCGGCAGTTCGGATTTTTTTGCCAGTCCGGTTCTCCGGGCGGTCATAGAGGCGCCTGAAAGCGCCGATGACCCCAGCGCCCGCGTTGTGATCAACGAGCTGCTTGCGAACAGCGATGTGGCTCCGGGCACCGACTGGATAGAGTTGTATAATCCCGGGCCGTCCACGATTGACCTGAGTAATGTATATTTGAGTGACAACAGGCTCGATTTGCTGAAATACAAGGTCCCGGATGGAGTTGTTCTGGACCCGGGTGACTTCTGGGCCGTTAGGGAGGGGACACAGCCTGCGGGATTTCCTTTCGGGCTGAGTTTTTCCGGTGAGACGGTTTATGTAACGGCGGCTACGAATGAGCAATCGCCGCAGCCTATTCGCGTTTTGGATGCCGTGCGTTTTGGAACTTTAGAGCCGGAGATGAGTTTTGGTCGGTTCCCAGATGGGTCCGACTACGTAGGTATATTAAATTCAGCGACCTTTGGGCAATCCAATACCCAACTGCTGGTTCACGATATAGTAATCAACGAGATAATGTATCACCACGGCGCGCGCGAGGAACGCTATGAGTATATCGAGCTTTATAATAAGGGCACGAGCACTATCAGCCTTGGCGGATGGGAATTGACAGACGGCATTGATTACGCTTTCGATGACAATATTGAAATGCCGCCGGACTCGTATCTGGTTGTAGCCAAGGATCCTAATTTTATCGAGACCGTTTACGATAATCTGGTTGTCGGATTGAACTTAGTCGGGCCATACTCGGGCGGCCTCGATGACCATAGTGAGCGTATCCGGTTATCGTATCCGTTTGAGCATGGAGACTCGGATGCCGGCGATCCTGAAGTGCATATGGTTACTGCGGACGAGGTGACCTATTACGATGGCGGGCGATGGCCGGTCTGGGCTGACGGCCAGGGGGCAAGCCTGGAATTGCGTGATCCGCGAGGCAATAATGACACACCCGATGCCTGGGCGGAAAGTGATGAAAGCGACAAGGCTTCGTGGAGGCAATTTTCTTTCATCATCAGCACTAATGATTCCCGATACACTCACGACCGTATTACGGTTTTCGGTCTTATGCTGCTGAATCGGGGCGATGTACTTATCGACGACCTTCAGTTGACCATCAACGGCTCGAACCGTCTGAGCAATAACGGTTTTGAGAGTGGCGAGTCGGGCTGGCGTTTTCTTGGCAATCATGTCCAGTCTTTTGTAACTAATTCGGAATCGCGTTCAGGTTCCAGATGTTTACACTTGATAGCGACCGGTCACGGCGACCCCGGGGCCAATCGTATCAATCAGTCGATTGGCAGTATAACCGCCGGTACAGTGACATTCCGCGGCTGGGCCCGTTGGTTACGGGGAAGCAAGTTTCTGCTTTTGCGGACTTCGCGGGAGCGTTCGCCTGTTCAGCCGCCGCGTCCGGCCCATGCGTTTGAGTTGACTATGCCGTTGAATTTGGGTACGCCCGGCCAGCAAAATACAGCCTTTGTACCCAACAACGGGCCTGAAATACTCCAGGTAAGGCATTCGCCGGTTTTACCGACACACGGCGAGCCGATAGTCGTGACCGCCCTTGTGACTGACAGCGACGGTGTGGGTTCGGTCAGACTATACTATCGCTCCGAGGGGACTAATACATTCACTAACGTGCTTATGGCCGATGACGGATCAGGCGATGATTTAATTAGTGGTGACAGTGTCTTTACGGCTACGATTCCAGGTGCTCCCGGCGGGACAATGCGAGCTTTTTATGTTGTAGCTAATGACGGGTCGGCATCGACACGGTTTCCAACAAGGCTGGAATCCACTGCCGATGTGCCTGAACGAACCTGTCTTGTTCGTGTCGGAGATTCAATGCTGCATACACGGTTTGCCAATTATCGTATATGGCTGTCCGACGATGTTATCAACACTTTCAGGTCGCGTCCCAACCTGTCTAACGAATTGATGGATTGTACATTCGTTTTTAACGACACCGATGTATTCTACAATGCCCGCATCCGCTATCGCGGCAGTCCGTTTATCCGCAGCGGCTTTGGTCGGGATCCTCGTGAC
>JASFMF010000117.1:0-5955 GCA_050117705.1 Phycisphaerales bacterium | reverse complement strand
ACTGATTCGAGGGCGAACTGAGCAAATAACGGAAGTATCCTCTTGTTGGAGGATATTACAAACCGAAAGAACATCTTAAAATATTTTTAAGATGTCTCGGCAAACAAGTTACAATCATAAAATATGTGGGAACTGATTAGAGCCAATAAAAGAAATTCCATCGTCCTGATGGTGTTAATGGCGGCCGTGTTAATACTGCTGGGCTTCGTCATCGGTCTCGGTTTCTTTGGCCCGGAAGGCGGCTTTTTCGGCCTGATTATTGCAACAATTATCTGGTTGATTTTGACGTTGATAAGCTTTTCAAGCGGCGACCAAATCCTTCTGGCCGCAAGCAAAGCTAAATTAGTCACTCACGATGTTCATCCTCAGCTATTCAACATAGTCGAAGAAATGAAAATAGCCGCAGGTTTACCCGCCATGCCGAAAATCTACATTATCAATGACCCCGCCCCGAATGCCTTCGCAACCGGCCGAAATCCAAAAACCGCATCGGTCGCTGTGACAGCAGGTCTTTTAGGGCGGCTTAATCGGGATGAGCTACAGGGTGTTATCGCCCATGAAATAAGTCATATTCTCCACCGTGATATCCTTTTCGTAACACTTGCCGGCATAATGCTCGGTTCAATCGTTCTACTTTCACAGGTTTTTCTTCGAGGAATGTTCTACAGTTCACTCGGAGGCTCACGACGAAGATACTCATCCGGCGGACAAGGCGGAGGTCAGGCACAGCTTGTTATGTTGATAGTTGCAATATTAGCCGCCATCCTGGCGCCGATAATGGCATATTTATTGTATTATGCGCTTTCGAGAAAGCGTGAATATCTTGCCGATGCCGGTGCAGCCAGATTAACCCGCTATCCCGAGGGGCTGGCCAGTGCGCTGGAGAAAATTGCCAATGACTCTTCGCCCCAATTAGCCACCGTAAACAAAGTTACGGCACCGATGTACATTGCCAATCCTTTTAAGAAAAAGAAGCAGAGAAAACTTTCCGACCTGACCAGTACACATCCGCCGATTTCTGAAAGGATAAGGATTCTTCGCAATATGACTCACGGTGCATCTTTAAGTGATTATTCAAAAGCTTATACCGACGTAACAAATGCTAAAACAATCGTCCCTCCCACTGCACTGACAAAAGAAGAAATCGGATTGCGAGAAGCTGAAATTAAATCCGAAAAAGAACAGCGTGTCCAAAATCAAATGCGACAAGTCGGTGATATTATGCGCAGGGTAAACCAGTTTGTTTTCTTAACATGTATTTGCGGTCTGAAACTAAAAATACCTCCGAACTTCAAAGGTAACAAAGTAAAATGCCCTCGATGCAGTAAGATGCTCGATATCCCCTCGAAACAGCCCAAATAAACCGTTAATTCTATACCACAACACCATTCATACAGTAATGTTAAACAGCCTCTAATTCGGTATTAGGATTTTCCACCAATTTACGTATTCTCCCCATATGCTTCTCGATGTCCTCGAACCTGCGTCTGCAAACAAAAGTGTAAAGTGCATCCTCAGTACGCTTATTTTCGCCTCGACCCTCATTTCCACCGACTGAAGCTATTCTTTGGGTGATATAATCGTTTATTAACTGTCGCTGTTCCCGAAGTAGTTTATGTAATAGCTTTACTGTGTCGTGAAGCACCACGTTGTCCCGCTCTAATGAAGCAATTCGTTGTTCTGTTGTAAGTCTCATATTGCTTCTCGTTTACCTTAATTCCTTAATAAATTCTCAAATTTGTCTGCTTCTTTAAGGCCTGTAGCCCCATTATTATATACTGTAAAAACACGTTCATTGTTCTCAGCATAAGAAACTGGATTTATATACATCTCATACAGCCTTAAATTCTATCGACCGAACAGAAAAAAACTCAAGGCAGGATATTCCTAAAGTTAACCTTCGTAAATCCTATTGCCCCGGAGTTTTTAAGAGAATTTCCCCCCTACCCAATTAGATATGGTATTAATTAAAAAAACACACTCCACACAATTGCCCATCAGAAAATACTTACAATCCGTAAAATAACACATTCAGTTTTTACGGAATTAAAAAAGGCCCTGCCGAATGACAGGACCTGTGGTTTTTCACGTTCGGACATATAGTGATTCAATCAGCAGGGACGCACATTCGTTGCTTCGGGTCCTTTTTTACCCTGCCCGACTTCATACTCCACTGCCTGACCATCATTTAGAGAACGGAATCCTTCCGCCGCGATGTTCGAATGATGGACAAATAAATCCTCACCGCCATTATCGGGAACGATAAAACCGTACCCCTTCCTCTCATTAAACCATTTTACTTTACCTTTATCCACAATCTTCTCCTTCGGCTTTTGTATCGAGCCTGCAATATAAACTCCCTCGGTTTTTATTAGGAATTTTCTTCGAGGGATAGAAGAAAACCCCTTGGCACGAGAACAAAAATACTGTACATCCCACAGGATGTCAATAAAATAATAAGAAAACTTGAAGCCCATTTCCTCAATCCATCATCTGAAAAACGACAGATACCTCATTTCTGTCATTACCGGCTACATTCAATCTTTGATCATCACATATAAACATAATCGCAGTTTTAATAACGTGACATAATTGCAGTTTCCACCTCAAAAACATTTCCATTTGAGACAAAGGAAAATATTCAATCTCCAGACTGAAATAAAGCTTCAGGTGGGTCAAGATAGGAAGAATAGGGGGAATTGTGAAAGATTTCTATAAATCGCGTACTTACTTCATGTAGCTACTAATATGAAATATATTATTGGAACATAAAAGTGACATTGCTAATTAAGGGTTCGGATCAAACAGAAAGGAAGGAAGAAACCGACCAAAAACATCAAAAAAACTGTGAAAATACACGTTTTTCAAACATATTTTTTGAGGGACACCTGTGAAAATAGTCGAAAATATATGAGCCGGTTATTGCAACCGTAACTTTGGAAGATAAATCCAAGAAGTAGCGATTTACGATAAAGAATTTTTTAGAGGTTAAGGAGATTAATAATGCCTGCAACAAAAACCACTAAGAAAAAAGTAACAAAAAAAAGCTTGGGCTTACCAGAAATAAAGAAAAAAGCTAAAAAGCTCGGTATAACACCAGGTAAAATGAACAAGCCGGATCTTATACATGCAATCCAGGCGGCTGAAGGTTATACCCCGTGTTATGGATGGTCAAACGGTCAGTGTGATAACACCGACTGTTGCTTTATGACAGATTGTCTCAAAGTCAGTCTATAACTTCTTTACTTTTTAAATAATTTAATGTGTATATTCAAGGCCTCGACGTGGTCCTGATTACTGCAAACCGGGACTCGAAATTTTCTTGTCGCCCATTTTAAAATTATCCTACCCGCTTATCCCAAAAATTACCAAATAACCGCAAAATATCTTGAACAAAGCTCCATAAGAAGCATAATAACACAAGATGTTTAAGTTAATATTCCTCTTTGGAGATTAGGCTGTATGGATTTGGTAATTACTGTAAAAGAGATTAAAGGCCACTGCCCAACATATAAAGTTGGAGACTCATTCACTCTCAAAGCCGGCTATCAACTCGTAAGTGACAATCCTGTCTGCATGCATGGATTAGCTTCTTTAATGCCATATTATAATGCCTTGCGTGTTTCCGAGCCTGTACAATGGGGTTTGGATGGTAAGGAAGATAAAACAAAAGCCTATATTCACTGTCCCGACCCTTGCGAACATACAAACGGCGGTACAGTAATCTTCGAGATAAGCAAAGTCGGACAGGCCGCCAATCCTTCCGGCTCCTGCGGATAACATTTTTTACAACCTTCGGTCTTAGCAATTAGATGCTTTTCTCAGAGATTTATTTATCAATCCGAAAAGACATGCTACCACCATTAGTGCTACTGTTCCAACTGCACCTACGATAATTCCGTCAAGGTTACACTGTGCCCACTGCCACGAAGCAGGTAAATTCCGAGCAAATGTTCCCCAACTGATGACAGCTACACTAATTTATAAACAAACGTCAAAAATAAAACAAACCATTAACTAAACTCTCAAACCCAGATTTAGTATAATTACTCTTATGAGTTTATCTCAGGATATAAAAAATAAAGCCCTGGAATCAGGCTTCGATCTGGTTGGAATAACAGACGCCTCACCTGTTAATTCCGAGCAGGCAGGCTTGTTATCTGACTGGTTAAATGACGGATATGCCGCAGATATGAACTATATGCACAGAAATTTCGAAAAGCGAATCGACCCGACCAAACTTTTGGAGAATGCAAAATCGGTAATATGCGTCGGCCTCAATTACAAACCACCGAAACATAAGTCCACACTTCCACATTCCACTGAACTCTTAGGCAAAGTAGCAAATTATGCCCAATACGAAGATTATCACCCGTTTATAAAGAAGCAACTGCATAAGCTCATTGATTTCATTAGCTCTTTGGTCGAAGTCGGTCATAAATTCAAAATCTGTGTTGATTCGGCGCCTCTGGCCGAGCGAGCATTAGCCGTTCAGGCGGGATTGGGCTTTATTGGGAAAAACCATATGCTAATTAATCCCGAACTCGGTCCGCAAATCCTCCTGGGCGAAATAATAACAACACTGAAACTCTCAACTGATAAACCGATAACAACAGAATGCTCAAACTGTAAAAAATGTATCGATGCCTGCCCAACAGGTGCTTTAGAACCTAATGGCCAATTTAATGCCGGCAAGTGTATCAGCTACTTGACTATAGAACACAAAGGCCGAATATCTCCCGAACTGGCTGAAAAAACAGGCGACCGGCTATTCGGCTGTGATGAATGTACTCTCGCATGCCCCTTCCAGAAGAACGCCCCGACATGCAAAAATAAACAATTTAAATTTTACCCTGAAAGAGCAAAGCTCGATTTGGATTGGATTCTGAATTTAAACCAAGAGAACTTCGAAACAAAATTTGCCGATTCCCCAACTAAACGCACCGGACTTGAACGACTAAAAAGAAATGCCAGAATCTGTAACGAAAATATTAAAAAATCCTCACAGTATTCCTGTTAAAATATCTCAAGCGGATGATTATAAACACAGGACATACTGCTTCTAATATTAGCTAATTGGTGTACAAAAAACGAGATGAATCAGGGGGCAAGGAAAAAATCGGTTTCACAGGAGGGAACTTCGCTGCCTCGATATATGTCAGTATCCTGCAGCGTATATATATCATCCTCTGAGATACCAATAAAGCGGGTCTTCAAAAACCTAACACAACCATCACCAAACAAAACGTTCTGGCCGCGGCGGTTGTGATTAACACTGTTAAGAGTCAACAACTCTCTGTTTAAGCGCAGCCTGAGCTGTCTGGAGAAATCCTCCGGTAGTTGTTCAAAAAGGGGATTCCAGTCTGCCATCAGGGCCTTGCGGCACATTAGCTTGCCGCCTGCTTTTGTACGGCATCTTATTTGGAAACTGTAGGTAATATGCTCTCTGCCGGGAAAATCCTTTAATTTTTTAATTTGTGAATCTGTAAGTTTCACAGGCTTTTCACCTTTACTGCCCGGGCAGACAAAGTTATTCATATCAACGTAATCATTTTTCGCCAAAAGATAAACATGTCGAGTATTGGATTGATTCTCCTCGCCCTGGTAGCCAACTTTCCACCAAGGTGCTCCTACCGCGGTCGCTACAGCAGGAAGCCGGCCATCATTGTCGGAAATGTAATCGCTGATTCCTCGAAATATGCTCCCCATCTGCCTTTGACAACGTTGTCGCCAGGATTTTTGACGTGAGGCACTCATTGCAGGAACTAAAACTCCAACAATAAGCATAATCGCCGCCGCCACCGCCGCCACTTCGCTAAAGTTACGCCAGAAACTAATCTTTGTAGTTACTTTTTTGGTTTGCTCGGTTGCAAGTAATTGTTCGAGTTGATGCTGGCCCAAATCTCTCAGATTATTAGCCTGTAAAATAGTACGCTCCACCAGCTCATCCGGACA
>JASFMF010000116.1:0-5967 GCA_050117705.1 Phycisphaerales bacterium | reverse complement strand
AAGTTCATATGGCTCCTTGTTCATTCGTTCCATATCTTTCATTTTCAGCGATTTATTGTCTCATTAAAGGACACTTTTTTCCTCTAAATATCTCGATGTCAGCTTGTTCATCTATGCGTGGTAAGGAAGGAAAGTTCCTGTGTCCTAAAGGCTTGAGACCAGCTTTGCTGCCTCAGTCAACTGCTGCAGAAGAATCTTGACGCGCAGGTTACAGCACTTGTTGTCAGCAAACGAACCTTCCTGAAACTGCCAAGAAATCGTCTTGCTGTCCCATCTCATACGCCCAGGTTTACCGTTGACAACACATTGCGGTTCCAAACCAAACACACCAAATAGTGATTGTAGTTCATTTACCAAATAACGTCCATCTGAAGTGATGAACACATCTACACTCATGCTAGTGAACGATTCCTTATTCGTAACGTATCGAGTAAAATCCAATAGTTGCGCCGAGGGTCTTCCATAGCGCCACATGTGCGATCCACTATGAAAATCCCCCTTCTTCAGCTTTTCATAACCAAGATAGGAATCACCCAACCTTATGATACGCCACTCTTTTACGTCCGGCAGATATTCTTGCAGGAAAACGCTACCCCACTCCTTGTCATTGACACACCGTGTATACGATCTACAGCCCTTTTTGAAACACCGTTTCACATGCCTTCGCAGAGCATTTCTATCCCTGAATATCTTAACTCCAAACGCGCCGGAACCAAAGTCACTTTTATAGACGATTGGCAAAACAGCCTGTTCGACAAAATCGATCGCTTGATTGAAATCGTAGAATATCCACGTCTTCGGATGTGGAATGTCGTGAGCTTTCAGCCAGTAGTGCATTCGTCTCTTGCTCTCATAGAACCATATGGCTTCGTAGCTTGGGAATATCATCTTCCCTAGGTCCTTGGCTATCACTCTGAGTCGTTCATCATACATCTGCTTCCAAATGGATGCCAATCCGGAAGGACGGACCAGGAAAGCATCGCAATCCGATTGTTCCACATCCTCCAGCCAGTTCGGGCCCGATATATCCACTACTTTATAGGAAACACCCAGGTCTCTACAAGCGGCAACATAGTACGAATGCATATGGCAGAACTCCTTTATGATTCCGATCACATATGGATACTTGGAGGGATAGGACGAAACCAAAGGCGCATCAACATGTGGGTCTTTTGCCACCCAGTTCGCTTTTCTAAGATCCAACATATTGGTATGTTTCAGTACAAACCGAGCTATCCACTCAGGAGCAATGTCGTAATGCTTTGCCCATAGGAAGAATTTATGAACAAGATTATCCATCTATTATTTTACTCCAACTCGCTCAGCATAAACGCTGATTCCATCATGAAGAAAGATTGTGATAAACCACTGGTCCAACTGTGTGTGATCCATATTTTACGATGTTCAAAACAGTATTTCTTTTTTCGAGTTTACCGACCATATATGCAAGGGGTATCATGAGGTAAACAGTTCCCCTAAACATCACATTCCCAGAAATCATGCCCTTCACAAGAAAAAGACTGAACACAGAGGCAGAGACAATAAGCCTTTCATCCCGTGTTCTCCAACTTTCTCGACATATTAAGAAACACCCAAGAAGCATCATAACATATACGAGGATTCCAACTAAGCCATAATCGTGTAGGATTTCCAACCAGTCGCTATGGGCATACACGCTATCAAGCCATGCCCTACCGAGATACTCTGGAGTACTCCAGAATCCAAAACCGAAAAACCAATGGAACAGGTCGGCCTCCTGCCAACGATCAAATAACAGGCGGTAAAACTGTAAGCGCCCCGATCCACCGTCCACCACCATGTCGGAAAACCTTTCAACGATTTTTCCTGTCTGGCTCACAAAGAGAAGTATCCAGACAAACAATATCAAGATGATCCACTTCTGATTCTCGCGAATAAACTTACCCAAAAGCCCCAGTCGGTAACCAGCAAATAACAACGATGCAATTAACACCGCTTCAGCCATGATTGCTCCTCTTTTTAAGGATAAAGGAACTAAAAGCAAGGCTACTACTGCCGCCATGTACCCAATTTGATTTCCTCTAATCGCTAGGCAGAGAGCTATTGAATAGATTTGTAGCAGTGTCCATCCAACATTTGAACTGGCAATCATATCTCTTTCTGCAAATTCGGATCTTAATTTGTTCTCGGATATATAGGACCATATAGCATAAATAGAAATAATGACAAGCAAACAAAATAACTTTTTATTGTACTCTCTCACGTCATCTGCAAGAACTCTGAAGAAGAAATACCCAACTGGCCAATATACAAATTTAGAAAAGTTTATCAATTGGTCACGGCTGGACAGGAACACAGCATAACATGTTGAAATAGAAAGAAATACAAATAGGCTCAATTCCCAGAATATCACGGCTGGTATTCTTGGTAATGTGTAGTTAAAACACACAAAAAAAAACATCAAGACTAAAATAGCCACTAGCAAGACATGACAAAATATTCTACTGTGTGGTGTTATATCCGTTGACATTCTAGCGCCAGGAAATGCCATATCGCCTATCAAAGATACAATCATGAGGGCTAAGATGACATTGGCAAACAAGTCTTTATTTTTAAGTGCTCGTATGATCATGCTGGAATAAAGGCAGACCGCAATTCTTTCAATCACAGAATATATATTACTCTCTGTGTTGTTTCAATTTCCCTGTTGGCAATGACATAAGAGTAATCTTAAATGTCACGACATATTCATATAAGATGATTCGTAACATGTTTTATTATCAAAGAATCGATAGACAATCGTCTAGCACTTTGGGAATTGAAAAACACTGAATCCCAATTTGACCAACTGAAGCTTTGTCTTATGCAGCACTATTCATAAGAGGACTAATCACGATGGAGTTGGACTTTTTTTGAAATCTCCATCAGCTTGGAAATCATTTCCTTCGCAAGTATCTTTTCCTTCTGTGTAGAGAAAAGGACGTAAAAGCAGCCTGACGTAATGACAAGACCTGTAAGTGTAAGAGGTATCAAATGTATCAATTTGTTAGTTCGAAACACTTCGACCAGAGTATACAGCACAGTAAAAGAAATTCCGGAGACAAGTAGAGCTTCTGCATAGGCAGAAAAAAAGAACCGTCGAAAATTCATTCGCAAAACACAAGAACAAGAGACCAACTGCATTATACCATATGTCACGTATCCCAAAGCCATCCCCCAAGTAAAAGCCCAATATGGATTGCCCAACCAGAACAGAAACAGCAAAGTTATGCCGACTGGAAGTAATGCCTGACCAATGAACGAATTGACAAATGCGATTCGAAGACAACCCATGCCACGCAACATGTGATGTGCACACGATGAGGTCATTTGGAAAGCCGCTGCGCCGAACAGAACCAGCATGTATCTGGCGAGATGTACATACTCATTACCAAGCCACAAAATGATCACTGGTTTGAGAAGAAAAAAAGCTAAAATAAATGAACCACAACATAGAATCGTAGTATATCGTGTGCCTCGCATAAGAAGCTCTTGGAGGACCGTTTCATTCTCTATTGCTTTATGTTTGCTTGCAGTAGGCATGACCGTGAGGGTCATGCCCAAAACAATCCTCGAAAGTAATTCTATGGGAATATATATGATTGCCATGTGGGCTACAAATGCGGTAGATACCAGAGCTCCCATGATCCATTTCATTCCAGTGCTACGAACTGCCAAAAATAAAGTGCAGAGCGTAATGACCCCTCCAAATAGTATTAGAGCTCTGCAATTCCGCAAATCGAAGAGACTTATCCTGTTTCGTAATCCTGGTACTATGAGGTGAGCAATAGGAACATGAACAAGTCTACCAAGGGTACGAGTCATGACAGAGATAACCATCAGAGCCTTGAGGGATGGTCCAGCCAGCGAAAACCATAATATGATTAGGAGAACTCTTATGTATGCAAAGGCCGTATCCAACGCAGCATTCACATCATACCTTTGTCGGGCGAGCATTATGCCAATATAGGGTATTGTAGGCAGCATAATCAAAACCATCAAGGCTATCATTGTCAGAGAAAAGGCTAGATCGACCATATTGCTGCCAAAGAAACCTGCCAGTATGCAAATACATATACAACTTATTCCTCCAAAGATGGCTGATACAATAAATGCCGTACTAAGCACCTTGTTGACTTCTGTAATCCTATCCTGAGCTAGATGTGCTGCACCATACTTAATAACTCCAGAACACAGGTCCAATTGGAGAGCCTCGATTGTAAGGATCAGCGACCATGCCAAGACAAATACACCATAACCGGTTTCTCCTATAGTGCGAATCAAGAATGGCAAAAGAATCACCTCTGGCAAAATACGTAAAAGTCGCATAATCCAGATCACCATAGCATTGTATATAAGCCGGTTGGACTGCTGCATATTTTAGAGAAATGTATCGATTATAGGTGTGGCTGCTTGTTATACCGTTTATGTATATTTTCTATGAGTCCGCATAACATGTTAAATCTGATCTACTCGCTGGTCGGTGGGCCGTATCTCTAGTCAATGACTATAATCTCTACTTCCACTCACGTTCTGTAATATTGGAACTTACTCCAAGGTTGACTTCTATGTAATCTCCACGAAACAATTGAAAAACACGCAGGTTCTACACCCAAGCTATCATCATTTTGGTAAAATGACCAAAGCTGAGTTTTCCGTCGGTTGCATATGACCCCATTCACCCCTAATATTTGTGTGTTTACATGATACCATATATTATCATATTATACTTGTGCTCTCTTTTTTATTATAAAACGAATTTATCAATATAAGTGAATTCAAAAAATCATTTTATGGCTTTATTTATCTCTGCATCACAACATTAGGAACGTGTGTTGTTGTGTGCGGGTCCTCCAAATAACTAATCACGCGAGCTGGATTTCCTGACACTACCACATTGGGAGGTACATCCTTCATGACTACAGAACCAGCTCCGATATTTGAGTTTTTCCCAATCGTAATTCCACGTTGAATAACGGAATTAACAAATACTATAACATTATCCTCAAGTTTAGTTTCTTGTCCTTCTTTTATTGCTCGCCCATGTGCGTGTGCAAGTATATAACTCCCATTTGCTATCCGAACATTATTTCCTATGATTACTTTTCCCCCTGCAACGTCGATATGTGCGCCTGAACTAATATAGCAATTTTTCCCTATCGTAACACCCATACGACGATAATAGCACACTCTAATTCGAGATAAGATTAAAGCCAAACGATACCTGATTTTTCTTACTAACAATTCTGTATCTCCTAATAGGATTATTCGATAAATTCCCTAAAAAATCCTGCCCCCTTGTCCACCTCACTCATTATTCATGTATCAGACAACGGTCTCGCTGGTTAATACTTTTACTCCTGCTATACCATTTACTATTGCATTACACAAATTCTATGCATCACTGTATATGTTGGGTTCCTCCCTCATCACGACCAGAAATTAATTCCTTAAGTGGCCTGAGAATAAACGACTCAACTCAACTCCAAGCAAGTGAACAAGATTAGCATGAAAAGCACAGGTACAATTAGAAGGGAACTACAAAACATAAGATTATTATTTAGCAACAGCCTCCTCTCTTCCGGAAGATTGTTGCAGTCTTTCATTTCCCGGCAAGCTGGCTATGTCATGCTCCTCTATCAGCCGGGTAAAAAGAGCAATCCTTCTGCCAGCGGATTCGAGAGAGCCGTCCCTACATATTTCAATTTTTAAATTGAGATCTGACCCAATCCGACGGTCTCTAATAGGAACATTTATTTTCAGTACTTCATAACGATTAGATTCAGGCGTCTGGCCGTACTGCCGCCATATTAGTGTGCGAATTGAACCATCACGGTTAGTAAGAGGCAGGCTGAGATTCAAAAAATCCATTAAGTCGGCTGCTGTTGAAACCGCCTGCCACCATTCGTTAAAAGTCGCTGCGCGACGAAAATACAATTCTGCGTCCTC
>JASFMF010000115.1:0-5995 GCA_050117705.1 Phycisphaerales bacterium | reverse complement strand
ACATGAATCCGGATACTGTTCTCATTGCACCGTTTGACAACTTCTCTGAGCTGTTTGATTGTTTTCGGCCTGATAAAATAATCAGCCGCTCCACCAAGCCCATACCATGTCCGCTTGGCTAATGGATAATCAATTTCAACTATTTCCTTTAAGTCTTTGAATATATTCATCTGCCACTTTCCAAATATCACCTGCACCCATTGTAACTATAATATCACCGGCCGTCACATTACTCTGCAAATAATCGCAAATAGCCCCAAAACCTTCTATAAATAAAGCTTCACTTCCATTTTCTTTTATCCTTGCGACAAGTATCTGAGCATTAACCTCTTTTTTGGACGCCTGCGAATCACGAACAAAGTATATATCCGGCGCAATAGTTATATCGGCAAGCTTAAAGCTTTCGGCAAAATCATCAAGCAAAAATCTTGTTCTGCTGTATTGATGCGGCTGAAAAATACACCAGATTCGCCCCGAATTATACCTTTGCCGTATCGCTTCAAGCGATGCCTTTATTTCAGTTGGATGATGAGCATAGTCATCAAGTATTGTTATATCATCGAATCGCCCTTTCAACATCAACCGACGTTCGATGCCGGTAAAGCCCGGCAGCAATTCGAGCACTTCCTTTCCATCCAACCCAATATTAACCGCCATGGCCACTACAGCCAGAGCATTTAAAACATTGTGCCTGCCAGGCAAGGAAATCCGCGCCGGTCCCAATAGCTCATCATTATGATAGACATCAAACGTATAAAGCCCGTCATCCAACACAATATTTTTGGCATAAAAATTACATTTTTCATCAAGCCCAAAAGTCTCACAACGCATTTCAGATGCATGTTGCTTTATAACCCTCGCCACATTCGCATCATTTCCGTTAGCAATCAAAATACCCTGCTGTTTGACACCTCGTGCGAATTCACTAAATGCATCAACTATATCATCCTCGTCTTTATAATAATCAAGATGATCCTGTTCTATATTTAATATACAGGCGATTCTCGGCTTTAGATTTAAAAAGCTCCTGTCGTATTCACAGGCCTCAGCCACAAAATAATTACTGTCCGCCACACCTGAAGAGCTGCCTAACTGACTGACTTCAGCCCCGATGATAAAGTTCACATCAATACCGGCTTGCTTTAGCAAATAAACAAGCCACCCACTCGTTGTGCTTTTACCATGAGTACCGCTGACAGCAATACCCTCATAATTGTTCATTAGCTCGCCCAGCATCTCGGCGTATTTATAAACTTTACATCCCCGCTCTATTGCCGGCTTCAATTCCGGATTATCTTCTTTTATCGCCGCCGATATGACAACCGCGTCCGTTTCCGGCCCGAGGTTCTCGGCCTTATGGCCGATTTTTATATCAGCTCCTGCATGGCACAGTTTTTCAATAATCTCACTCGGCGTCTGGTCCGAACCGCTCACAACCACCTTATTCTTCATAAGAATCTGCGCCAGCCCGCTCATACCGATACCACCGGCCCCGATGAAATGAAACCTCATACCTTCCACACTTAACTCACTCGGAGCCGACATAATTTCATAGCCATCGGAAACTTGCACAGTCCGGTTTTCATCTCTGTGAAAATCCGTTTCAGGCTGAGGGCGAGAATCTGTATCTTTATAGGTTCTTATATCAGGCCGGTTCATAGCTTCCTTTCAGAGGAATTCCTTCCTTAATAAAAGTACGGACAGTCTAACACAGAAAAGCCATACAGAAAAGAAAAAAGCTGCCGCCCTGTCTAAACAGATATCGCATATATCCAATACGCACTCATTAATTGCCCACACCAAGCCCTAACGAAGTAGTTGGCCTCATTAAGGTTTAGATTTTGAAAAAAAGAGAAAATATGATAACATCAAATACACAGGGGCAACAAAATGCTACAAACAATGAGCTATAAAACAGGAACCGCCAGGTATAAAACCCAAGGATTCACGTTAATCGAGCTTCTGGTGGTCATTGCCATCATTGCCTTGTTGATGGCCATTTTGATACCTACTCTGCAAAAAGTTAAAGAAAGTGCAAAGGCAACTGTCTGCAGGTCGCATTTAAGGTCGGTTGGATTAGCAATATTACTCTACGTTCAGGATAATGACTACAAAATGGCTGATTCAACTCAGCATAATGGTTTTTTTTGGGAACAATTCGGAGCCAAAAACAGTGGATGGGGAAATAACGCTACCGGCGCCTACTGGGGTACCGCATATAAAGATTATATAAAAGAAACAAAAGTTTTCGGCTGTCCAAGTTTCAGAACTGTCGCTGAACTAATATATCCCGGTGAACCAGACCTTATTCACAAGGCGGCCTTTAGCCTAAATTCAAATGCCAGCAATAAAAAAGTAACTGCTATTCGTGAGCACTCGAAATTCGTCTTAAGCCACGACCATGTCGAACCAAAAATGGAACAGGGCAGTGTGGATATGTTTCATAATGACGGCCCGGGCACTATGAACCTGACACATTACCGCGAGGGTGGTGATCGCTCAGAATTCTATCGGGGCATTTTCAGACACAATATCAGGGGCCAAGACGCCTTTAAAACTGGCGGAAGAGCCAACGTACTATGGCTGGATGGACATGTTGGGTCAATTGAAGAAACAACAGGCGATAACGTCCCCGAATGGTGGTACACCGGAGAAAAATAAACTATCAAAAAAAGAGGCTTATACCAAACGATTTGGTATAAGCCCCGAGTTTATTGCAAATCTGCTACATCAACATCAATTCCGATTGTCGTCTAAGGCTCCAGCGGAAGATACAGGCGAATATCGTCAAAGAACATCTTGCCCGTACCGCCAAGGCTCGTCGTATCACCTTTAGTACCGATGCCGATAGCAATCCTGTCAACATCGGTCAGGTCAATACCCTGATCAGCAAATTCCTGCAGAGGGATTACCCACTCAGTCCAGTCATAAATCACTGTTACACCCAGATCCTCGTGATAAACTACAGCAGGATCTCCGGTGCTGTTAGATACAGCCACATACATTTGTTGAGGAGAGTTGCTGATTACCCCGATATCCTGATTAGCCCACTCACCGGAGACCGTACCGTCGATAATAACATTAGAGAATACCGCCTCACATGCCGTCGTGGCATCATGCGCAGTTACTACCAGACCTACGTATGCTGTCGCATTCATATTAACTGTATCAACGCCAATCTGTGTCCACGAGACACCGTTGGTTGAGTAGGAGCCCGTAAAGTTACCCGAAATGTCACGCTCTATTTTCACCCACAGCGGTGCTGTAATATCGACCTCTGTTGTCTCAGCGCTGGCCGAATCCGTTAAGAGGCGACGCTGGAAGGAAACACCTTCCCCAGGTGTAACAACCACCATAGCATGTCTGGAACCCGGTTCCAGCGTATTACGAATCATAACGCCGGCCTTGGCCCAACTGTCCGTGTCCTCAACGCTCCGGACCCTCACCATGATTGAACCGGCACCCGTAAACTGCTTGTAGGCAAAGTGGAATTCATCCGCCTCTTCCCAGATGTCCGTACCGGAGCCGGTCATTGTGTAAGTACCGGCCGGTTCTTCAACAAAGCTGCCTACATAACCAAGATGACCTCTAAACCACAATGACAATTCGTTAACACCTTCCTGTGTCCAGTCACGTAACGAATCCAACACCCTCTCTGCCTCTGAATATTTCATATCATTGTCATAAAAATAAGGCATAGACTGAACGCCGCCATGAACAACCTCTGTCTCAACGAAATGTTCTCCGGCATTAAAGTCCGGGTCAGGATAACCTGCGGTCGAACCGTTTGTCGTAGTGTTATATCCATCTAACCATGTCTCAAATATCCTGTCAGGCTCGTAATCATTGTAATCTTCGAAATCGTCCAAAACATAGTAGTTGCCTGTCGTAAAGCTCCATATATCACCTCGCCAGGGACTAGTTGGCTCGGCGTCATTAACTTCATCGACACGCCAATAGTAAGTTGTGTTCCATTCAAGAGGAGACTCCGAAGGTATATATGAAGTATTTTCAAGTTCCTGCCGGCCGCGATAGATATCCGGCATTGTTGCATCAGCCTGGGCCACATCATTATAATCAGTGCCGAAGTAAATATCGTGCTGGGCCGCACTATCTCCCTCAGACCATTGGAGAGTGAGCACATTTTCTGTATCTGCGGCACCATTAGCCGGCTCTGGATCTGTAGCCCTGACAGGTAGTGACAATGCCGCCGGCGAAATAACCTGTCGCGGCACGGATGGACTTTGCCAGCTTAACTGTGCTGTTGCCTCTCCACCATCATCATAGAACTCCATCTTGAGGGATACCCATCCGGCTTCAAGGTCGATAACACCCAAATCTTCTATAGCCCAGGCATTGTCTACATCCCAGTTATCGATAATCAGTTGTCCATCTACCCACAATCGGGCGCAATTATCAGTTAAGGTATAAAAGGTATAAGTTTCTGTAAGCGGCACTTCCAGCTCAGCGGTCCATCTGGCCGAGAAATCTGTGTTGACCGATGGAGCCGGAGAATCTTCGTCCCACGAAAAATCTATTCTCGGGTCTATCCGTGTAAGTACTGGTTCACCTGTTAAATTTACATTGTTAAAGTACTGGCCCTTCGCACCATTATCGGGCCCCACAGTAGTAAAACTCCAGACCTCGCCCGTATGTGTATCCGTGCCGTCGAACTCATCAATTCTCCAATAGTAAGTTTGATTATAATCGAGAGAATCAGGAGTGTAAGTAGCTTCCTGGACAGCTCCCTTGTTCGTACTCGCCGCCCCGGCTTCCACATCCTGTAAGTTATCACCAATATAAACATTATGCCGAACCGAACCCGCACCACCAGTCCACTCTAATGATGTATCTGTATTGATATACTCAGCTCCATCTTCGGGAACAGGCTTAGAGGCTGTCAGCGGCAAAATTGTAAAACTCCAGACATCACCTGGATGTATCGAAGTACCATCGGCCATAACCTGCTCTACACGCCAGTAATACGTCTTACCTATCTCCCATGGATAACCATCGTGTCTTGGTTGATCGAGCAGGCCCTGGTCGGTACCACCGGTCCCATCTCTCACATCTTCCAAACTCTCACCGATAAACAGATGTTGCTGATCGGCGGTATGTCCGGGCGCCCATAAAAGCGTAAACTCTGTTGTGGAGAATATTGATTTATCATCCGGATAAGGCAACGTGGCCTTTAACTGTGGTTGTATCAATGCGGCGATCTCAGCTTGTGACAGCGCTCGATTATAAATACGCACATCATCGATAAAGCCGTCCCAGTGGCGTCCCGCCGCTTCCGGGTTCTCACCGATGTACACATTCGCCGTATTCACACCTATGGACGAAGTGGTAGAGACTGTGCCGTCAAGCTCCCCGTCCAAATATAAGCTGATGTCCGCACCATCATACGTCCCGGCAACATGATGCCATTCCTCTAAACCAACCGTGGTATTTCCATTGATTGAAGGAGAAGGCTCCGACCAGAGAGTGATACCAAAGTGAAAACTCGGAGCGCTATCGTTGTTACTTATTCTCCACGAGAATTCACCTTTGGCAACCACAGATACCCACTGAGTGGGTATCGACCTGACAGTGAGCCATGTGGCGACAGTTAATTCATCGGAGACATCAAAAATTGGATCATACCCGCAGTCCACATAGTCACCATCACCATCTAAATCCAGCGCGCCGTCTATGTACCCCGATATCCATTGCGGGTCACCAACAAGGGCACCGTCATTGCCGTAGCCGGACGAATCTGCGGCGATACTGCCGGAGGTTTCATCGAGCTTCCACCAGCCGATAAGATTCGGGTCTTGAGCATAGGCTCCGCCACTCAGAACCAGAACTGAAATAAAAAGAATTAGATAAATCAATTTCTTACACATAATAATCCTCCTGCTAAAAAGATTAACAATATGATTTTTTAGCCATATACTACCTTTTTTCTCGCACATCAATTATTTCGTATATGCCAACAATTAACAACTACTTATAA
>JASFMF010000114.1:0-6006 GCA_050117705.1 Phycisphaerales bacterium | reverse complement strand
GGAAACCAGCCGATAAAAATAATATCTGAGGATGGGAGAATAATCATGAGAGGTTGGAGGATTAAATTTGTCTTTCTGCTGATAGTCTATTTCGCCGGCTTTGCAACTGCGATCTATACTTTGGCGCCCGTTGATGAAAAGAAAACAAAAAACTCCATTGCTTCGTTCTTATCAAAAAATACAACGGAGGAAAAAGAAGGAGTTCTTTCGGCGCTCAAATCGGACGACTTTGCAAAATCCCTGAGTACAGGGATGCATAAATGCGTTGACTTCGGCAAGGAAGCTGCCTGGCGCACAGGTAAATTCATTAAACGAAAGATTGAAGAAAAACACCATAGAACCGACAGCTAAACGACGGTACTGACACCGTGCTCCGTATTAACAGTATCATTAACTGTTCGTTCTTGACTGCTAAACTTATATCCGTACATTACTGAAATCCCTGGAGGGGGGGCGTTCGTATAAGCAACTTTAGTTGGCCGTGGGTCTCTTAGGGCCCACGGCCTTCAGTTTTAAACCCACTACTCTTACTTTTCTCCTATGTCATATCTTTCCAAGCTGCTTGTTGAACATACGTAATTGAACGTCGATAGCACTTAGAACCCAATCTATATAATGCAATTGATGAGCAGGCCGATTGTGGCCTTCATTCATCAAACCTCTCTGAATAGTTTTCAGAAATTTACTTATTGTTTGCGGCCTGATTTCCGTAGGTTTGGTGGCCCATTGCTTTAATTGCTCATATTCCCGTTGTAATTTCCGGCTGCCTTTTAGCTGTTCGGCAGTCAGATAATCCGCCGGGTTATAGGCCAATTGCAAGCCTTTGAGACATAAGATTAAAGGTTCATAATTGGCCCTTCTCTCCAGACGAATAAATTTATACTGCTGAACATGCGTAGTAGCCTGCGCAGGATATCTGTTTGCAATAGTATCTGAACCCAGATACCATCTGCGTTTGCTGGTTCTGGCAAAAACAAGCTCTTCACTCCATGGTTTTATCTTCGCTTCATTGCTTTGTGCATCAACCAAACTCTCTGAAGCCGAACCGTAACTACCAACCCCAAATGAATTTGCCGAGTTTTGCGTTATTTCATCATAACCCATTCTCGAAACCCATAGTCCGCCGGTATCTTTTTGTTCAGGGCCGCCACCAAGCACAAGCAAACACTTCACAAAACCAAGAGGCAACATCTTTTGATTGTTCATTTGTTTTTTCCGAAGCTGAAAAGAAAGATGTAAACTGTGCGGGTGAACATCATAAAAATTAACAATCTCCTGTATTAACTGATTAAGAAGCCAGGGGTCCGCCGTCGCCGGCCGAGACAACTCTCCACGTATATTCAATCTTCCGGGTGCAAGCTCTAAAAAACCGCTCCGGCGTGCCTGGTCGGTTGAGCCGGTATGGTCATCGATATATCCCCCGAGCTTCCAGGACAAAACATGCAGGCTAAAATCATAGAAATACTTAAATCCATCATACACCGGGTCTGTCTTGTTCTGAATACTTCTCTGAGGCTCCACGGCCGCAGGACCAAGATTACTCAGTTCTATTTCAGCTCCGAGTGGAACCAGGCCGGGTTGAAGATTAGCACGAATCTGTGTCAGTCTTGTCAGGGCAATTCGAGCATGGAACACACTTTTCGCCGCACTTACCGCATACTTAACATAATCAACGAGGTCATGCTTATCATAGGGCATTGTCTGAAAGCATTTCTTAATGATTAAATCAACAGCCGTATAGTTTGTATTTACGATTTGCAGGGCCGCAAGCAAACTAACAGACCTGTCAAAATATCTTTCAGAAGGCCGCATATGCTCGAGTTCAAAGCGGTATCTGGACCGAATGCGTTCATCGAGCTGGCTAAGCAGAACCTGCCTTATCACCAAAGTTAAATAGTTTTTAATGAACGGCTTTGCCTGAGGGTCATCGTATAAATGTTTTATACTTGGTCTGGGTCTGTTCAGCTCATGCTCAAGAAAATAATCACTAAATGCATCGGTACCATAATGGCTCATTACCAGATCACGTTCCGTAGTCGCCAGAAGCTCTCTGTCAGCACGGCGTTCCGAATCTGCATCCGCCGTTCGCTCGCCGGGGCGGATGTGCTTTGTGATGAACTTCTCAATGCGTTTGCGTAACCAAAGCTCGTGTATCAGATTAACATGGAACCTGTCACCAAAATGCTTTTCCATCGACTTATGAGTCACCAGGTAAGCCTGGGCCCTTATAGTACCACTTGCAGTATTGACCAGTACCATTTCCCTGTCATAGCGTTTACCTTCATACCTGTCGATTTCAGCCATTGCCTCTACCGGCACATCATGGATTACTAAACCTTCTATTCTCGATGAAAACTCTTCGATAGCATAGAAATAAACATTGTCCGGGCTGACTCTTCTATAATGCGGAAGTAAAGCAGGCTCGGCTAAAAGAGTATTTTTATCCACCCTGGAAGCTCTTCTGGTAAAACTCAATCCGCTGACTGATTGAAATATTCTGCGGTCTTTCAGCGAGCCATATATGAACAGATTGACATTTGCTTCACTCATACGTCATACTACATTCGGCTAATTAATCCCCCTTGCGAATTTGCCTCCACAATTTAAACAGCTCTTTAAAAGCGCGAAGAATCACCCGCAAATTAGCGCCGGTCTGCATACCGGCCGACCGAGGATAATGATGAACACCGGTTTGTGTTATGAGATAACCCTTACGTAAAGCTCGAGCCAGGACTTCGGTATCGATAAGAGCGCCCGTACTAACCAGCTTAATATTATCGAAAATTTCCCTTTTAAATAACTTAAAAGCACAATCTATATCACGAATTTTCATTCCGAACAACCGGCAAACAAGCTTCGTCCAGCACCATCCATTGATTTTACGTATGAGGTTATCCTTACGGTCTAATCGATAGCAGCTAACAATATCATATCGCTCCATTAAAGGTAAAAGTGCCGGCATCTCATTCATATCAAATTGACCATCCCCATCGGTATAAAAGACAAACCTTTTCGTGGCCATCTTAAAACCAGTTTGCAGAGCCGCTCCATAACCAAGATTAGTCTGATGATGCGCAACCTTAATCCTGTCGTTTTCACCGGCAATATCATCAGCGATTTTGCCGGTACCGTCACGACTACCGTCATCAACAATAATTATCTCGAAATCCCCATCGAGCCCTTCTAATGTCACAAGAGCTTGTTTTACCACTCTCTCAAGATTATCGCATTCATTATAGCAAGGGAAAAAAATACTAATAGAAATATCCGGCTTTGTTACCTGATGTCCGTTGATTAGTGATGTTTCGTCAACTTGAGCATTCCCGCCTGAATCAGATTCCTTTTCTGGTACGCTTGCCCTTGCCACAGACTACCACCTCTTGTCCTGAGCTACCCTGAGCAATTCACCAACACATTTACTCGCCTGAGTATCATAAAAGTTTGCAAGCTCGGTATTTTTCATTTTTCGAGCAATATTCCCCAGATAAAGACATGCCATCCGTGCAGCTTCAACCCTGTTGCGATAGCCATTCTGTTGCATCCAAACAGACTCATTTTCTACAAAATCTTTGACATAACCTTCGCAAAATTTCTCAACTTGAGGTTTTATTTCGGCAAACTGTGGTGCAATAAATATTATTTCCCGCATAGAGGCCGGTGACGGATTCAAATTGAACGCCCGGACGGCAAAATCAAATCCCTTCTGCTTCTCTTTTACTCCAAAACGATAGAAAAGCCAACTATGAGCACTAATAAGATTCCTATGGTACTCGTCAGGATAAATATTGCTTCCATTAAATATCCCATCAAAAAGCGCTTTTCCTTGAGGCGTTCCAACATCAACAAACAATTTTTGCTTGTTATTAAAAAAAACAAGCGGCCAATTAGGATTACGTTCAAGACCTTGTACGGCGTGATATGAGGTCTTCTTGTAATATTCATCAGGCGGAGGAGGGCTATATGTATTATGAGGCATTAGAACCACCCAAACATTTTCTTCTCTTAGCCGCTCATTCATCCACTTGCCGATTTCTGTATAATCGGAAGCGTTTAGACCTCGCCTGTCCCGAGCCCGGGCACGTGCGACTAATTGAGCTGTAAGCTGCCCACCGGACATTATATACGACCATTTATCAAAGATATCACGGTTATAGGCTGCCTGCGCCCTGCCATCCATGAATAAGCGAAGAGGTGTTCGGCCGGTATTCGGGTCCGGCTCCTGGCCGAATGCTATGAAACCTCCCTCCGTCCAGTAGTTGAACATTTTCCCTTCTAATTTATTATCTTTTATAAATTTACAGGCATAAAACGGCTTCTGTCCGGAATCGGTCATCCGCATAAAAACAGAAGTCAATTTTGGGTCACGAGGCCAGGGGTCAAGATAAATACTCTTAAACTTAAGCCCCCACCATATACCGAAAAATGAAACCGCAAAGACACCAACACAAATAATAGATAATCGTAAATAATCCGGCATCGCAGAAACAGTAAGACGATTGCTTTTTCGGTAGTTCGACGCCGCCGATAATGCACGAATGAGCTGGTCTATAAACATCGCAATGACCGGACACGCCGCAATGCCGGCTATTGGTATGAATCTACGAGAGCGTATGGCCATATATACGGTAAGTATGGCAATGATAATTAACGGCAAATCAATTTTGGGCCACTGATAATCGCCGGTAATTTTAACCTTTCGTTTTTGTCCCCTGTTAATAGAGCGGGAAGATATTATCATCACAAACACCCAGGCCAAAAGAGCAAGCCATGCAATAATATACATAACTAAAAAAGGTACCGCAGTACCAACAGGATTGTCCCAGTCAAAAGCTGGATGCCATTCGTGAATCTCACGCCACCTTGCAGCATGTTCGCTAACACTAATGATAAAAGTATGAGTTAAATTCGTTAGATGGAAAGGATTGAATACAACTACGGCTACAAAAGTAACAAATGCGGCGATTACTATATGATAAATACCCTTCTGACTGACAGAAACCAATCTTTCTTTGAAACACCACAGGATGGCAGAGAAAACTATATAAGCAAATACCATTAAAGAAATTAGTGACCAGGATATATGAATTATTCTCGCTAGACAAGCTACAACAACCAAGTAACCGGCCAGCCAAAAAGTCAATGTCTTTTTGTTCGGAATTGATGTAGGTAAAAGCAATCCCACAAATGGAAAGAGCATTATAAATGCATATATATATCCACCATGGACGTTGCACCAAAAAACCGTTACCGGAACTATGAGCCATATGTATAAGACGTTTCTATATATGGCAAGCACAAGGATAAACAAAAACACAGCAACCAGCATATTTGAAAAACCGGCCGGACGAATATCAAGAAATGATCTGCCTACAAACAAGGCAAAACAGGAAAAGACCGCACAAAGTGCCGGATTAACACCCACTAAACGACCTGTATAATAGACACAAATCATCGTAATTATATAGATAGCGAATTTCCAATAGACAAGTGCATTGGATGGAAAACTTACACCGTCTGCGTAAGATGACTTGGGAATCAAAGAATAGAAAATCACGTGTGTCAACCAGTTCTGATTGACCCAACCGGTCGGATGCCAGTATTTAACCGTTTCGATGCCAACTTTGTTTGCTATCCATTGTGCCCAATTAGGCCAGGTCTTGATTTCTTCTTCCGTAGGTCCTGCTTTATGTGAATTTGCGCTAAACGGCTCGACAGTATCCACACCGTGATTAACGAAGTGCCGCCCGCAGGCCATTGCAACCCATGTATCACCTGCGGCCACCATATGCGTGCAGGCATGAAACGTGAAAATAAGCATTGGCAGCCAACATATAATAATCGGCCAGCCCGAAAAAGCTCCTCGTCCACTTTTATCTCCCGCCAGTCCGGGAATAAGTGTTTCATCTATCTGTTCAGCAGATGACATCCTGTGTTTTTTGGCCTTTACTCCGTTAGAAACCTTCGCCTTTCGCGCCATGCTCTTACTCCTTCTGGTTTTTTCTAACA
>JASFMF010000113.1:0-6020 GCA_050117705.1 Phycisphaerales bacterium | reverse complement strand
TTTATTCCTATGTTCGGCGGCCCCTCAAAGCCGTGTATTCTCGCCGGCTCGCTCACACTTGCAGTTCTGACATTGCCGGTAATGATACGTTCGAGTGAAGAGGCGATTCGTACCGTACCTCAGACCTATAAAGAAGCGTCGTTGGCCCTCGGTGCGAGCAGGTTCAGAACATTTATGACGGTTACATTACCGGCGGCGCTTCCGGGTATATTGACGGGAGTGATATTGAGTTTAAGCCGTGTGGCGGGAGAGACAGCGCCGATATTGTTCACGGCGGGGATTGCGGTAGGGCCTGCGCCGAAGTCGATTTTCCAGACGACCCGGACTCTCTCCTATGGAAGCTGGGACATGGCCGTGGCGGACAAGCTGTCGGCGCTGGTTCCGCATAAACAATACGGAATGGTGGTGACGCTGGTGATACTTATCCTGTGCCTGAACGGTCTGGCTATCATCCTGCGCTCGAGAATTTTTAAGAAACTAAAAGGACATTAGTTGACAAATGACTTCTGACACTTTGGAAAAAAAGGAAAAGCCGATGCCCAAAGACAAGATTAAACCTTTAGCATCTGCGCTGTCTGCTTTTAAGAACAATATGAAAGCCAGTGGAACCAGGCCGGTCAAAGCAGTTGAAATGCCGCAGTCTATAGACCAGGAAGACTCATCGAAATGTCTTTGCGCCCTGATAAAAGCTGAGAATTTCAGTCTATATTACGGCGAGAAGGCAGGCGTCGAAAATATCACAATAGATATATATCCGTGCAGTGTCACTTCCATAATCGGTCCGAGCGGCTGTGGGAAAAGTACATTTCTGCGGAGCATTAACCGCATGAATGACCTGATACCGCATGTCCGTGCAAAAGGTAAGCTGCTTGTGGACGGCCAGGACGTTTATGACAAGCGCGTAAATCTTGTCAACCTTCGTCAGCAGGTCGGAATGGTCTTTCAAAAACCGAATCCGTTTCCTAAAAGCATTTTCGATAATGTTGCTTACGGACCAAGACTGCAGGGGATAAAGAACCGTTCCAAGCTTCAACAAGTTGTGGAAGAGAGCCTGAGGGCGGCAGCTTTATGGGATGAGGTGAAAGATGATTTGAAGAAAACAGCTTTGGCCCTCTCCGGAGGCCAGCAGCAGCGCTTATGTATTGCAAGGGCGCTGGCTACAAAACCGAGTGTTCTTTTAATGGATGAACCATGCTCGGCTCTGGATCCGATTGCTACAGCAAAAATAGAAGATCTTATAGAGAATCTTAAAAGCGATTATACGATAGTTATTGTCACCCACAATATGCAGCAGGCGGCTCGTGTCAGTGAGAGGGCGGCCTTTTTCTGTCTCGGTGAGCTGATAGAGTATGATTATACCTCGAAGATATTCAGCAACCCGAGTAAAAAACAAACCGAAGATTATGTAACAGGCAGATTTGGGTAAAACTATGGAAATTAAAAACGAAACAAAAATCTGGAAAATAAGAATGGTCAAGAACTATCCTGAAGCCCATAATCATCTGCTTGTGGGTAAAGTTGTGGATATAACCGATACGTATGTCCGTCTTCATTGCAGAACATATCATTTCGGCAGAGTTATCAACAGGCCTCAGGACGTTCAAATCGGAGACCTTATGCTGCGGGTTGTTCCGTGGAGCCGGATTGAGGTAATCAACGAACTGCCACCCAATTTTGACTATGTCCGAAGCACTGTAGTTGCCGACAAGGAAGGACAGGTTATTTTCCAGGACAGGCAGCACTCCAGCCCTATAGGCTCAGGGACTAAATATGAAGTAAGATACTAATCCGGGTGAAAGGAGCTTATATATGCCCGTGCATTTGCAAAGGGAAATAGAAAATTTAAAAAATAAACTGCTTGCCCTCGGAGCACAGGTGGAAACTTCTGTGAGAGATGCATCGTTGTCCATCGAGGAACGAGATGCCGACCTTGCTCAACAGATAATCGAGAATGACATAAGCATAGATAAAGCAGAGGTCGAAGTCGAGGAAGACTGTTTGAAAATCCTTGCTTTACATCAGCCGGTAGCGATTGACCTGCGTTTTATCGTTACTGTTCTGAAGATAAATAATGACCTTGAGCGCATTGGGGATTTGGCTGTAAACATCGCCGAAAGAGCAGTCTTTCTTGCGAGTCAGCCCAGGATTGATATTCCAATCGACCTTGTCGATATGGCCCATAACGCCCGTTCGATGTTGAAACAAAGCTTAGATGCTCTGATTAACCATGACGGCCGGCTTGCTCATGAGGTTTGTGCGAATGATGATATTGTTGATGGGATGAACAGCCAGATGTACCTGAAAGTCCAGAAGGCTATTTTAGAAAATCCGGAGCAAATATCGTCTTTAATCCATTTGCTTTCAGCTTCGCGCCATCTGGAACGAATAGCCGACCATACCACTAACATCGCCGAAGATGTGATTTATATGATTGAGGGCAAAATCGCCCGACACAGGACAGAGAAGTATAAATAGGGGAAATTTCGTCTGAGTTTAAAGTATTATGCAGTTGGAGTTTTACAAAGATTTTTGGAGAAAACCAGCTGTAGATTCCATAATTCGAGCCTGGAGCTTTTTGTTCTCCTTTTTAGTATTCTGAATTCGGAGATCTTCTAAATTAGCCCTGCAAAATCTACAACCGAGCGTGTTAATATGAAAGTCAATATACTTGTGCCATTTATCGTCAACGGTGCCGAGGAGATAAGCCCCGATAGTGCTTCGTTTGGGGCAACTGAATCTTTGAAGCTCCCAGATGTCCGACAGGAGATTTTCAAAATCTGTGGATGAAGGCCCTATAGGTATACGAAATGCTTCGACGCGTTTTCGAATTTGTTTAAGGTTGCGGTGTTTAATTAAAGCAATGGCTTTTTCCTTTAATCCCATTATCTTGGCCACATCTTTATTTGAAAGATGACAATAGAAAAGTAACTCTGCAATTTGCAAATCACGGAAGTTCAATGAGCTTTTAAAATTATCAACTAACTCAGATAAAGCCTCGGCAAGTGCATGTTTTTGCGATTGGTATTTTTCATCAGCCTTAACATACCAGCTCGCAGTCTGGGCAGGGCCGGCTAAGTCTGCAAAAGGGTCGGATGGTTTATCACTGCTTTTAGTCTCATAGGTGTCCTGAATCAGACAAGTGTGTTTTGCTTTTTGGCTTCGGTAGGTATCGATTATTTTGTGCCTGAGTAAAGCGAAAAGATATGTTTCCAGGGCACATTCACCTCGATAATTCGGCAGGCTCTTTATAAACGCGATGAATGTTTCCTGAATGACGTCTTCAGCGTCGGCGGACTGAACGAGCCTGGCCTGGGCAAAACTTAACAATCGCCCCCGATAGCGGTCAACAAATTCCGACCACGCTTGTGTGTTGCCCCGGCGAATCTTGTCTAATAGATATTGCTCTGCTTTTGTTACTCTGTTCTTGGGAGTTTTCATGCCAGGACATATTATAAAAAACCTTTCCTACAACAGAAAGAAAATTATCACAACCAAAACAAGAACTATTCCTGCAATCCTTAAAGACCAAACATAATAGCCTTTCGTTGCAGCATTAAGGAAAGCATAGACTATTGTTATCAGAATAATCAGCCCAAAAATGGAAGTCGATACCTTCATCAGGGTCATTTTTTCTGCCCGCATCATAGATGCTTTCCTACGAGCTAATTGCCTGAGTTTATCAGTAGAGGCATCAATCAAAAGCGCCTGTCGCCAAATCTTCCCGGCCGTCCCTTCAAAACTTTGCACGAACCTGTCCAGAACCAAATCTCCTTCAAGAACATCAGCAGAATTCACCGGTTGGGTTAAATGAACGGGGATTTTAGACAGCCGTCTTGAAACCTGGCCGAGCATGTTATTAACCTGCCTGCATGCATTACCAATAGCCTGATGATTAGCTTCAGCTTCGGTCATGCAACTATCCGCCGACCTGGCAATTATAAACCGATCGTTCGGTTTGGTACTCAAAAAACCGGATAAATTCTCAACCCACGGTTTTTCTACAAAGTCGGCTTTTATGCTTGCATACTTGTCAGCGCTGAGAACACTTGCATGGATCGTACCATTGGTTATCTGATTCATGGACATGGACCTGCTTCGCCAAGGTGCGGGCGATGTCTGCACATTCACGATGTCAAGTCTTATACCTACTTCATCCTCCTGCACCGCTGCTGTTTCAGGCTTAACAGTCCATGTGGTTCCAGGATATGTGCGGGTGATTGCATCTCCAAATTCTTCAATCAGCTCATTTGCATGAGCACCCTTGAACAGGATTATACGACTCGGCAGTTTTTGGCCGCCGAAAACCAACTGGAGCGGCTCCTTTATTCTCAAACCCAGAGAACGCACTGCAGAAAGTTTGGATGGATACACATTGGCCTTGAACTCATCCTCAATACCCGGCAGCCAAATAGCAGTAGTAACATCCGGAGTATCTCCAGACCAGACCGGATTTGATTTAATTAATACCGTCTTCGGAAAAGTGAAAAGGACAGGCGCAACAAGCAAGAACAGCAGTGCCAAGACTGCTATTAGCGCAACCCAGGGTCGTTTTAAACAAAGCTTCACGAAAAAGACCAACAAAGCGATAACACCGAATATAAGTAGAAATAACGGTAGTATCAGCAATAATTTGAATATGGCTGGTATCATCATAAACATCAGATTGCTCCTCGATTAAATGCCGGGTTTAAGGTCATTCGTTTACGCCTGGGAGGCCATGCCAAGATTACAACAGATAACAGGAAGGTAACTCCCGCAAAAATGGCCGCCTCTGTATTAGATAGACTTAGCAGTTTCTCAAGAGCAGGTCCTATCTTATTACAGTTAAGCAGATTGACAACTTCTGAAGAATATCTACGAGAAAGCGAAAATGCATCGGAAAGCATCATAACAGCAAATACGAAACCAGCCAGTCCCAGTACGGCCCTGATAAGATGGCTTGCTCCCAAGTGACGACGGCCTACAATGACAAAGACCGCGGCAAGTAACAATAAAATAATTGTAAATATCATTCCAAAGTTCATCACCAGCTCCGGCCAATTCTGGTAACCGAAGAATTGTTCCAATTCCGAAGATATTTCAGAATCGGGCCAGCCGGCAGCCACAAAATAAGGAAGATGTAAACTCATAGCCAGGCCCACCATGATTGCGGCAAAAGTCAGAATAAAACCGATACCTGAAAATAAAAAGGCAAGGGGATGAAACGATTGATAGAATGCAGTAGTAGGTGGAGTATAAGGGGCAGGTTTCATTGGATAATCCTCCGCCGATGGGGATTGTATTTTTTCTGCTGTTTGGTCTTTAGTTTCAGAAGCTTTACGTTCAGGAGCAGGTGGCTGACCGGGGGCTAATTCTGCGCTGTCATGCCAAATTACAAGCAGTAAGCCATAGCGATCTGTGAACTGACCGACAAGAATCATTATTACATCGATAATTTGGCCAATTCCAAAGAGTCCACCTGTCAGGAACCAGAGAATCCCTGTGCCAATCTTGCCAACATAAAACCGATGTAAACCACAGATTCCAAAGAGACCTCCTGCCGAAAGTAACAGTGCCCACATGCGTTTGAAAGACGAGACGCCAGCAGGTGGTTTTACTTTTGGAGCGACCGGTGGTGCAGACGCAGGCCTTGGAGCCGCTCCTACGAACACACTGGCCGGGATGACAGCGACTACAAAAAAGGCAAGAGCCGGAAAGATTATCAAAAACAGAGATGTAAGGAAGTCTGGGCCTTTCAGGTGCATATTGCCCATAAATATCGACGAAGCAACGATAGTAAGTATGCAGAAAAGCAGTATTGCGGGTTTGATGATATAACGATACCAGCCGTTAAATCTTCTTCGGAAAGTTCCAACGAAGCAAAATAACGAAAGTATCAGACAATCAACACCGCCGGCAACGCCGACTGCAAAATCGTCACCATTTAATTCCATTCCCGAATAGATCAGGAAAAATAAACCGAATCCGAATGCCAAGAAAGAAGCAATAAACCAACCTGCCCTAACGAACGGTGGCACAAT
>JASFMF010000112.1:0-6056 GCA_050117705.1 Phycisphaerales bacterium | reverse complement strand
AACGCCTTTGTCGAATATGCAATGCCGCTGGTGGGTAAGCTGCCCAAGACCGCATATCTGGGAGGTTATCCGAAGATATAGTTTTACTGGAGGGGGTAGTTAATCGAATAGTGCTTCTACAAAGGTGTCGGGATTAAATTCTGCGATATCTTCCGGCTTTTCACCGAGTCCGACGAATTTAACCGGTATATCGAGCTGGTCTTTAATGGCGATTACGATACCACCGCGAGCTGTTCCGTCGAGTTTAGCTAAGAATATGCCGGTAACGTTAATTGCTTCGGTGAAAAGTTTTGCCTGTACAATTGCATTTTGCCCTGTGGTGGCGTCGAGAACCAGCAATACTTCATTCGGGGCATCGGGAATTTTGCGGGCAACGACATCACGAATTTTTGTTAGTTGCTTCATCAGGTCTTTTTTAGTATGCAATCGGCCGGCTGTATCGAGAATCAAAATATCTGCCTCTCGCGCAACGGCCGCCTCACAGGCATCGAAAGCAACGGCGGCCGGATCGCTGCCGGACTGGTGCTTTACGATTTGAACGCCTATGCGTTCGGCCCAGATGGACAATTGTTCGACCGCGGCGGCACGGAACGTATCGCATGCAGCGACGATGACTTTTTTATTGTCTTGGCTCAGAATATAGGCAAGTTTGGCGATGCTTGTGGTTTTTCCGGTACCATTAACGCCGGCGACAAGAATAACCGTCGGGCCGGATTGAGCTAAGTGCAGTTGCCTGTCGCGGTGCGGCCAGTAACTTTTAATATGCTCTTTGAGAAATGGAATAATATCATCGGTCTTTGCGATTTGCCTGTTGCGATAAGCTTCGCGCAGCTCTGATACGAGCTTGTCGGTCGTTTCGACGCCGATATCGTCGCTTATGAGTGTTTCTTCCAGCTCATCGAGCAGGTTTTCATCGATATTTCTGCCAAGGCTGAGCACAGATGAAAGTGAACTACTGATTTTATCACGGGTTTTACCTAATCGGTTTTTGAAATACCCTGCTGTTTTGGTAAAGATTCCCATAGTTGTTTGCCTTTCGTTATATATTCTTTCCGGCTTTGTTAGAAATCGCCAGATTACTTCTGTGAGCCTATGGCCGTTCTGATGGTATCGGAATTTATAAAAATTTCAAGTCCTGATGGGATTTAATTTTTTCGGGTCTTGACCGGTTTTGAAAAATATTGGTAATTTTCTTTGTTTTTATTATGGGCCGGTTCTTTTTCTTTGACAAGCTGAGCGATTCAAGTTAGATTTTCACTATCGTCCCACATCAATTGAGCAAAAGCTCGCATGTGATTGATATGGGGTTTCGGGTTTGTGAGGTTTTTGGAACCCTGATTTACAAGGGGGACTGGCAAATTACAATGAGGACACTTTTAACAGGGATGTTTTTGATGGGCAGTAGTTTTTTAATGTAGCATCGATTCACAAAGGATGGTGACGTGGCAGTTCGCGAAGTTGAAGATATTTTCGCTGATATAATCGACCGTGCAAAAAAGCTCGACCCGGCCAACGCCCGCAAGTGGTTCGACAAATTGACGGTATTACATCTGAACGGCGGTTCGCTCGGAATAGAATGTCCTGATGAAGCAACCGTCCAGTTTTTGCATGATAATTGCAGAAGCAGTTTCACCAGGGCCGCCCAGCAGATAACAGGTCATCTTATCACGGTTGATTTCCGTGTTGGTGCCAGTGAGGAAACTAATGGCAAATCTAAACGTTCCGGATACGAGTCTGAAGATGCCGCTTTGCAAAAGGAACGCAAAATGGTTATCTTCAAACTTCACCCTGATTATACCTTTGATAATTTTGTAGTTGGCCCGAGTAACCGTCTTGCTCATGCAAGCTGTATTGCAGTAAGTCAATCGCTTGGAAATACCTACAATCCCCTTTTTATTTACGGCAATTCCGGCCTGGGAAAAACCCATTTGTTACATGCCGTTTGTTTCGAGGCTCAGCGAAAGTCAAATGGCGCCGTGATTCAATTTTTAAGCTGTGAGGATTTCGTCAACAGATTTATCAGAGCAATTGAGGAGGGAAATTTGGCAGGTTTTCAGAGCCAGTTTCGTACCGTTGATATGCTGGTTATTGACGATGTTCAATTTTTACGCGAGCGCGAGCAGAGCCAGGAGGAATTCTTTCACACCTTTAATGCCCTTTACAATAACGGCAAACAAATTATTCTCAGTGCGGACAGCCCGCCCGGTAAGATTCCTTCACTTGAAGCGCGCCTTACCAGCAGGTTTAACTGGGGTCTTGTTACAAGGATTGACCCGCCGAGCTATGAGACAAGAGTCGCGATTGTCCAGAAGAAAGCACATCTCAGGGGTCTTAATATTTCCGATGAAGTGGCAGAATATATCGCTCGCAAGGTGCATGCAAATATCAGGGAGCTGGAAGGTGCTTTAACTACTATTTATGCCGTTGCGACTACTATCAATAAGGAAATCGATATCGAATTAGCCAGAACGGCTCTTGAAGGTCAGATCAGGGCGGCTGCCAGACATATAAGTATAACTGATATTATCGAAGTGGTAACAAATCATTTCGATGTTCGTCTTGCGGATTTGCAGAGCAAGAAACGCAGTCAGAGTATTACTGAGCCTCGTCAAATTTGCATGTATCTTGCCAGAAATTTAACCAGGCACAGTCTCGAAGAAATCGGCGGCCATTTGGGAGGCCGGGACCATACTACCGTTATGCATGCCTGTAGCAAAATAAAGCAAGCCGAAAAATCCGATCCCCAAATGCACGTTTTATTAGGCGAATTAACAAAACAAATCACACAAACACCACAAGGGTAAGTATCCTTGTGGTGTTATTATTTTATTAGAGAATTTAACATATAAAGGTAATCTGAAAGCAGCCGTGTTATTAGGAAATTTTTCCTTACGTGCTCTTTAGCCTTTTGCCCCATAGCCTTACCTTCATCAGGATTCTTGAGTAAATGAACGATTCTGTCTGCGAATCCTTCCGTATCTTTTGGGGCAAGCAAAAAACCACCTTCACCATCTTTGATTTGCGCAGGTATTCCTCCTACATCCGAGGCTACAACCGGCGTGCCTTTCCAGAGTGCCTCGGTAACGGCGAGACAAAATCCTTCTCTTGTTGATTTTTGAATTATTACGTCTGAAAATCGCTGGATTGCATTAACCAATGTTTCGTTATTGCCGACGACAAAGAGAATATGGCCATTTTTATGAAGTTTATTGGCTTTTCTCAGTACCTTGTTGTACATCCTCATGCCTTCAGGGTCATCACTTGCCACGTTATAGCAGAAAACAAGTCTGCAATTGACTTTTTCCTTGACCCGCTTAAATACATCTATCACGCCTTCCGGATCCTTCCATGGGTCGAGCCTTGAGACCTGGGTAATTATCGGTTTATCTGTGGGTATGCCGGCCTTAGTTATATGTTCCATTATGGTCTTCTTATCGATATCTTTATTCTTCTGGCTGATTGGATTAATGGCGGGCATCATTAGTCTTTGGTCTACCGGCAGGTCTTCTTTAAAATATTTTTCGCTTGACACAACAATCTGGTCATATTTAAGCAGGAAACCTTTGAGAAATTCCCATAATTCTTTGTGTGGATTAGTCAGGTCTATGTGGCATCGCCATATCCAGGGCTGTGATTTCCTGTAAGACGTTATAATTGGGAGTGGTTGAGGATCGTGAATGATAATACAGTCATGGTCAAGGTGGGAAAACTTTGAAAAGTTATCGTTGACTTGAAGGTATGTTTTTTTCTTTCTTGCTGATAAATTTAGCTTCGCTCCTTGAAGGGCGTTGTGAAAACTTTTTGTAATCTCAAAAAACTCCTGACTCCCGTGTAGAATTCTCCAGCCCGCATCTATACCCACGTCATTCATTAGAAGCACGAGGGAATAAAGAATCTCCGCTACACCGCCACCTTGATACGTGGCATTTAGATGGACTATGTGTTTGCCGTAAAGCTTTCTTGCTCTTAGATAAATCTCTGCTAATGTTTCATCGGGTACGATGCCTCGAAAATCATCAAGTCGTAACATGTTAGGCTCCCGTTATTTCTTTCAGTAATAATCTGATTTTTTCCACGGTGTCTACGTTAAACCGGGCTTTTGAAACATGGATTCCAACTTTTATGGAATACGCTTCATTTGGTAGAATAGCAAACATTTCTTCATCGGTATAATCGTCTCCCGCCGCCAGTAAAAAGTCCCAGGATTGTTCAGAAATCCAGAGTTCTGAGGCTCGGCCTTTGTTGATACCATGATTTTTAACTTCGAGGATTTTGTTGCCTTCGAATACACCAACACCAAGGTTTTCCGTAAGATTTAGAAGAGCTCCTTTTAATTCCTGCGTTCTGATATTTGCCAGCCCGGGATCGGCTCTGCGATAGTGCCAGACGAGGGAAAAGGATTTTTCCTCGACAAAGGAAGCGGGGGTTCGGTCCGAATAAAGCTCGAGGATTGGTCTGATTGTGTCTTTCCAGTCCGATATGGATGGCTGTGTACACTGCCAGTCTTTACCTTTTTGTTTAATAAAACCACCATGTTCAGCCACAAAAGCTACATTGAGATGTCCCAACCATTTTTCCAGCGTTGCTTTGTCTCTTCCACTTATTATTACTACAGTATTTTTGGAATCGCTTGACAAACTTTTTAACAGGCTCAAAATTTCCTCGTCCGGTCCTGCCTGTGCAGGTTTGCTTCTGAAGCCTACGAGTGTACCGTCATAATCAAGCAGTAATAGTCTTTTCCGGCTTTTAGCATAATCACTAATTATTTTTTGCTTTGTGGAATCTGATAGTTTGCGAACAAGAAATTCCTGCTGGATGTGTTTGATGTCGGCCAGAGCTTGTAAGAAATCGCTACTCCATCTTGAGATGTCATAGCGTTGCAGCCTTTCCTTCATCAGTGTATTACGTTCAATTTGTTCTGAAAGAGGCATTTCGAGTGCATCTTTAATTGCCTGGGCAATTTCTTCTTTATTGTTTGCGTTAACTATTAATGCCTCCCCCAGCTCACTTGCCGCGCCCGTCATTTCGCTGAGGATTAAAACGCCTTCACCTTTAGTTTTTGTTGCTATGAATTCTTTGGCTATTAGATTCATTCCATCCCTTAAGGGCGTCACCAAAGCGACATCGGCGATGTTATAAAGCGCCGTTAGTTTATTAAAGGCAAGAAAGCGGTATAGGTACCAGACCGGCATATAACCGATGGTTCCATGCTCGCCGTTGACTCTTCCAATAAGTTGCTCAAGTTTTTGCCTTAGTAATTTATAATCTTCTACTAAAGTTCGAGAAGGAACAGCCACCATGATTAAGGTTACTTTGCCCTTGTATTTTGGATTTTCGGAAAGGAATAAATCGAAGGCCTCCAGCCGCTGAACAATACCCTTGGTGTAGTCAAGTCTGTCTATAGATAGAATAATTTTGCGTTTTCCGATTTCGGCAAGCGTTTTTTTTATTTCCTTCTTGACACCGGTGTCATTAATGGCCTCAGAATATTTTTTATAGTTAATCCCCATTGGGAATGCGTCGACTTTGACAATGCGTTTTCCAATACTTATTTTATTCAGAGTATGTTCAAGTCCTGCTGTTCTACTTGCACTACTGAGAAAATGTCGAACGTAGTCGTATGTATGAAATCCTATTAGATCAGCTCCCAACAATCCTTCTATGATTTCTTTACGCCAGGGCAAAAGACGGAATAGCTCAAATGAAGGCCAGGGGATGTGTAAAAAGAATCCGATTTCCAGTTCCGCGCGGTTTTCCTTTAGCATTTTCGGCAGTAACATTAATTGGTAGTCATGAATCCAGATATCGTCTCCGGTTTCAGCGATTTTCATTATCTCATCACAAAAAGCGTGATTTACTTGTTTGTATATTTCCCAAAATTTGTCTTCGTATACTGTTCTTTCTGGAAAGTAGTGGAAGATAGGCCAAATAGTTTTGTTGCAAAAACCAAGATAATAGCGGTCGATTTGTTTCTTGGACAGAAATATTGGCGTGCAATTTTCAGCGAGCAGTTTTTCTCTAATTTGCTTTTTATCTTCGGTAGTAAGCTTATCAGT
>JASFMF010000111.1:0-6066 GCA_050117705.1 Phycisphaerales bacterium | reverse complement strand
TAGCATCCCACATAGTAAAGGATGATAGGGAAGCTGGGCCGCGTATGAGAAATCTCTGTAAATCATCTTGCCTTGTGATAATAGAACTGCCCCTGTACAATACATCTGTTCGTCGCGTGCGAGGGGCTTGGTCATACTATTACCGAATATAGCAAGCGAAATAACAATCAGTATTAGGACGACTAATATGTTAATGATTTTTGAAGACATTATAAAATCCTGAATCATTTGATACTGGACTATGATAAATCGTCTTACCATTCGGCCAGTTCGCCGAGTAGTTCTTCTACGAGGTCTTTCATTGTAACTATACCAATTTGTTTTTCTCGCCCGGCACGCACACCTTTTGTAACTAAAACTATTTTGTGACGCTCTTTTTGCATAATATTTATTGCATCTGTAACTGTAGTGTTTGCATCGATTTTTTGAATTGGTTTTAAGAAATTATGTAGATCTGTGAATTTCTCTTTCGAGCCGAGAACGTCATAGATATTTATAAAACCAATGATGTTTTCAGGCTGTCCTTCCGTAACAAGCAGACGGGTAAAGGCGCATTTCTTCAATTTGTTCATAAGAGCGGCATTATCAGAATTAATGTCAACCATTTGGACATTATGAATAGGGACCATGACGGATCTTATCTGGATGTGTGAAATATTTACGAGGCGGGTTATGATGTCGGTTTGTACTGAACTGAGAATACCCTCTTCACGAGTATCTTGTAGAATTGCCTGAACCTTATGTCTTTGAGCAGATGTTATCATAGTTTTTGAGGAAGAAGCTAAACCGGCCAATCTCATGAAAAGGCTTGAGATAAATTTAAGTAGAGGTACTACTCCGCACCATTTCAAAATTTTGTGAAATATATATAAGACAGGTGAAAAATATGGCATAAGTAAATCTGAGCGATAGAAAAAGATATTCTTGGGGATTAGTTCTGAGAAGACAAATAGTATCGGTACGGTTACAAGGGTTGCGAGAAATTCAGCATTGTGTTCAGCTCCTGTCTTCGTCAGAAATATATAAGTTACAATACTCGTAGTAAGATAGTAGGAAAGATTCATACCTATCAGCATTGATAGAAGTAAGCTGCTGCTGTCGTGCAGACATTTGCTGAGTATGACAAAAGATAATCGTTTCTTTTCAACGCCTAATCGTAAACGTAATCGGCTGATTCGATACAAACCGGTTTCAGAGCCGGCAAATAAACCTGCCAGAGCGATTAAAAGTATTAAAAACGCACTATTGAGCATTTGTTTGGAAAGGTTCAAGAGTTAATATTAAGGTTTCTATTCGATTCTTTTGCACTGTTTCAACGGTAAACTTCAGCTTATTTAAATGTGTTACGTCACCGCTTTTAGGTATTTTCCCTAAAAGGGCGGTTACCAGCCCACCGATTGTAACGAGACGTGTCTCAGCTAAATTGATTCCGAAAACTTCTGCCCATTCGTGAATGGCCAGGTCTCCCGCCAAACGGTATTCGAAAGGTCCTGTTTGCTTGATGGGCTCGATATTACTTGTGAGCTCCATTTGGCCGAACAGCTCTTCTGCTATATCCTCCAGACGAACTGAACCTGCAATACCTCCATATTCATCAACAACTATTGCCATATCGGTTCGGCTTCTGCGAAAAAACTCCAATAACGATTCGACAGTCTTCTGTTCTGGAACAAAATAAACATGTTGAACAATCTTGTCTAATGATGTACCGGTTTTGAGTAGTAGTTGCCTAAGATGTACCTGTCCGACAATGTTGTCTATTGATTTTACGTAAACGGGCAGTTTTGTAAGGTGATTTTCTTGCATTTTCATCATTGCAGCCTGCGGCGGGTCTGTTACATCACAGGCAATCATATTTACTCTGGGTCGCATAACATGACGAACCTTGAGAAAGCCTAACTCAACAACTTCTGTCAGGAGTTTGTTTTCGTCTGCAGATATTAAACCCTGCTTTCGAGTTGTATCAATCAGGGATTTGAATTCGCCTGCGGTTATTGGTTTAGGAGTTCTCACCGGCCCTAAAAATAATCTTAGAATCGGCTCTAAAATCAGATATTTAAAAATAAACTCAAGTGGCGTGAAAATTTTAAGGCACAAAAAAGCCGGTAGAGTTGCAATAATACTCGCAGATTTTGAATTTGCATAGGCCACTGATTTCGGAAGTATTTCACCTATAAGAACGAGAGCAACAAAACTCGCTACGGCAATAATGGCTGCAACAATTAAATTTCCCTGCTCCTTAACTCGCATTATTAAGACACTGGAGACTGCGTAGAATAGAATATTAACCGTCATATTTCCGAACAGGAAGCTGTCAAGCAAGTGGCTTGGTTTATTAAGGAGTTTTGCAGTGAGATGATGGAGTTTGTGCCCGGACTTCTGTAACAGTTTAATTTGTCTGTGTGATAGATTAAAAAAGGCGGTCTCAGCTCCGGAAAAAAAAGCTGAACCGGTAAGGAGCAACAGCATTAAAATTATTTGATAAACCGGAACCATCATCAGCTTTTACCTGACTGTGGTTTGGGCAGGGTTATTTTGAATTTACTTCCTTTTGCAGGTTCGGATTCGACCGAAATTGTACCTTCATGTTCTTCTATAACCTTTTTACAAAAAGCCAGGCCGAGCCCGACCCCCGAGTATTCGGAGGTTATATTCTTATCAGTTCTTGTTGTGAAGAATGTCTCGAAGATATTCTTCAAGTCGGCTGATTTAATTCCATCGCCTGTGTCTGATATTTCTATCTCAACTGAATTGTTTTTATCCGTAGCTTTAATAATCAGAACGCCCCCGCGCGCAAGCATTGCTTCGCGCGCGTTGAGAATAAGATTCATTAAAACCTGCTGTATTTGAACCGGAACACACCGAAGTGTTAAATTCTCGGCAATATTTATTTCCACAGTTATACCATCCTTTGCGAAATCTCTGCAAAGACAGTTAAAAACTTCTTCAACTAAACTCAGTAACTTGGCGTTTTCCTTTTCCTGTGTTTGGCCGTTTGCTACTCCGAGCATGCTATCCATTATTTTAGAGGCTCGCTCACAATTTCGCATTGTTTTTTGGAGTGCCTTATTGGTTAGGCCGTCGTCATCAGGATTATCGAGAGCAAGGGCGGCATAGTTCCTTAATGGTGTAAGTAGATTGTTGATTTCATGGGCTATCATACAGCTAACCGTCCCGATGTTTGCAAAATGCTGAATCTCCGTAAGCTGAGATTTTAGAGCATTATTTTTCTGCTGTTGTTTTATTAGGTTCCTGTGTAAAGAAAGTCGTTTTTCTGTAATACTTGCCAATTGACTGCTCCAGCTATAAAATTTACATATTATTAAGTCTTCTGTAAATAAAGGAAAACCTTGGCTTATAAGTATCTATATCGACTTTTACGGTGTTTTTTCTTGAACAACGATATATGGTAATATGAAATACCGACGATGAATAAGCAGAGAATTTTAGATGAGCTTTTAGCTTTACTGGAGGCGAATAGTGTTACAATTCGCGATGAGCCGCTCGGTGGAAGCGGTGGGGGGCTTTGTACGATAAAGGGCATGCACACTTTTTTTGTCGATACTCAGGCTCCGTCTTCGGTTGTGGCGTCACTTTGTGCAGAGGCCCTTCCGAAGGTTATGGATATTGAACAGGTATATATTAAACCCGAAGTCCGCCGGTTTATCGAAAATCAAAACAATTAAATTATCTAAAAGGCGGCATAACAATGGAAAGAATATGGCCGATGCTTACAGAAAGGGAGTAACACAAATGGCAGCCCAAAAAATAGCTATTATGGTTGATGAAATGTATCAGGTCCTTGAGATATGGTTCCCTTATTATCGCTTAAAAGAAGCGGGCTTAGAGATTAATTTCATTGCCGCCGAGGCGAAAAAGCAATATCATTCCAAAGAAGGCTATCCCTGTATTTCGGATATTGCAGCTAATCAGGCTGATGCAGGCGATTATGATTGTATGATTATCCCGGGTGGATTCGCACCGGATTTTATGCGAAGAAATCCCGATGTCATAAAATTCGCAAATGATATGGTAAACGCCGATAAGATTATCGCAGCAATTTGTCACGGTGGATGGCTGTTGTGCAGTACCAAGGCCTTCAGAGGCAAAAAGGCGACTTGTTTTATGGCAGTTAAAGATGATATTAAAAACGCCGGAGCCGAATATGTAGACGCCGAGTGTGTCGTGGATGGAAATTTGATTACGTCCCGGAAGCCGGATGATTTGCCGGCCTTTTGCATGGCAATCTTAAAAGCTCTCGGAAAATAAAAAATAAGCGGACAGGAGCAATTTTCTTATGAATCGAAGAAAAGATGACATAGAGCAGGATAAAGAGCCTACTATACTGGTTGTTGACGATAATCAACAGAATCTTGAATTGTTGCAGGTCTATCTTGAGGATGTGGATTGCCATACCGTCCCGGCCTATGATGGCCCTGAGGCCTTGGAGATTATAGCGAAGGAGCCGCCTGATTTAGTATTGCTGGATGTTATGATGCCCAAGATGAGCGGCTTCGAAGTTTGCAGAAGAATAAAAAATGACCCAAAAACTTCGGACATCCCCGTCATAATGGTTACTGCACTTAATGAGTTTGGTGATATAGAGCGTGCTATCGATTCGGGCACTGATGATTTTCTCAGCAAACCGGTGAATAAACTTGAGCTTTTGACGCGAATAAAAACTATGCTGAAATTAAAACATCTAAGTGACAAGCTCGAACGCACATTAGCATACTTACGCCAAATAGAAACACAGGCGCAGTCGGCAAAGTCCGATTAAGTTTCTTTACTTGTTTTGCTGTAAAAATTATTTTTTCCGTTATTGGGCCTTGCGTTTTCTACGTAAAATCAGCCAATAAGAACTGCTGATTTTAGACGATAGGGGGGCAAAAAAACCGATTTTGCCTTTAAAATCGTAACAATCCGCACATCACACACAACCGCCACATCGAAAGTACAAAATCGAAAACATAGCGGTTAATTACCCAGATAGGTCTTAATTCGCCTCGTTCTGTGGTCGATATTTCCCGTGTGGTTAGCAGCAAATAAAACAAAATCGGTGATTTCAAGCCGCAATCTTAGGCCGGAAATCTGATATTGGATGCGGGTGATGTATGAGTTATTTGCTTGAAATTCTCGGTAGGGCGATAACTGTCGATACTACCGATTTGATATGGCATTGGTTGAATGCGGCCAAACTTCTAAAAGACGAAAGTCAGGCCGGTCTGTACCACCAGCTCAACAAAGCCATTGAACTGATAGGTGACCAAAAATTCGATGCTGCGACTGAGCAGCTAAGAATGTATCTATTAGGCAATCCTTCCTGCACATACGGCCGGCTCGCTGTAGCCGCAATTCTCCTGCGAAATAACCAGTTGAGTGAGGCAATTAACGAGCTGAATTCTGTCTATATGCGCCAGCCGAATAACACGATGGCTCTCTATGCTCTCGGTTATTGTTATGAACGGCTTGGCAGGCAGCCTGAGGCTGTGGAGTTCTATCAGGACTGTTTGAAGTTCAAAAGCTATCTACAGCTTCCCGCCCAGCGACTGGCTGCTGTTTATTTTAAAAACGGCCAGCCCGAAAAAACCTTAGAGCAATACGAGATATTAAAGAGTGAATATCCGGACGATGTCTCGACGCTTTTAACGCTTGGACATCTGTACGTTATAACGTCCAGATATATGCAGGCTATCGAGACGTTTAACACGGCTATTTTAATGCATCCCGATAATTTTCACTCGCAGAACGATGAAGTAGACCAGCTTATCGCCGAAGGGCAATTTCACGATGCGCTGGATCGGCTTGGGGATTTATTACAGGACCATGCCGACAGACCCGATTTGCTCGTTAAATATGCCGATGTTCTTCGGTTATTGGGTGCTGGCAGCGATGCTGTAACACAATATGAAGAGGCCCTTCGTCTATGCCCCGATTTTCTTGAGGCCACTATAAAGCTGGGCACACAATATTTACAATTGCACCAGACCCGTATGGCCGCACGTCAGTTCAACGCGGCGGTCGAGATAAACGATAATATAGTTGATGCGTATATAGGCTTGGCAA
>JASFMF010000110.1:0-6084 GCA_050117705.1 Phycisphaerales bacterium | reverse complement strand
GTGCAGCAGTTGATTTCTAGGCTACTGTAGCCTGTTCATGGCAACCGGATTGCACAAGTAACAAAACGCTAAAAATAAGAGTTAGAACTAAGTAATTTCGTATCATATCCCCCATCTCCAAATAAGGTTAAAAAGTCACTTTCCGCTTCATTAACAAGGTCTATTTTAACAAAAAGAACCGCCTGAATCAAGAAAATTCTGCCCATAATCGCAATAGTTTACCTCAAATCAAGGTTGTTACAAAGCCTGTTTTTAAGAAAATAATGCCGTTTTAAACGGACCTGCGTGTCCTCGAATCTCCTATTAAGGCCTGTTAAGGCCTGTTCCCGGCTGGCTAAGACTGTTTCAGGCTTTATGCCCTATTCATTACTGATTTTTAACTACTGGTGTTCGGCTTTACAGCCGATATTTTAACTATTAATATAGTCCTCATTATTATTGGAACTAAACTATGGTCGGCAAAAGTCCACATATTTCGGTAGTTGCGCCGCTCTTTAATGAGCAGGATAATATCGGTCCTCTTTACTTCCAGATCAAGCAGGCATTGGACGGCAAATACAGCTACGAAATAATCTTCGTTGATGATGGCAGTAACGACAACAGCTTCGATGAATTAGCAAAGTGGCAAAAAGACGATAATAACATACGGGTCATCCGCTTCCGTAAAAACTTCGGCCAGACCGCGGCTCTAAGTGCCGGTTTCGCCCACGCACGTGGAAAAGTTATCGTCGCAATCGACGCCGATTTGCAAAATGACCCCGCAGATATACCTGCAATGATTGCCAAACTTGATGAGGGATACGATGTCGTGAGCGGCTGGAGAAAAAAAAGGCACGATAACACACTCACTAGGTTACTGCCTTCTAAAATGGCCAACTGGCTCATCGCAAAAATCACAGGCGTCAGGCTGCACGACTTCGGCTGTACCCTCAAAGCATACCGCAGGGAAGTTCTGGCCGAAACCAAATTATACGGTGAAATGCACCGATTCATTCCCGCACTGGCAAGTTGGAGCGGAGCAAGAATCGCAGAAATGGTGGTCAATCACAGACCCCGGACCGCCGGTTATGCCAAGTATGGCCTGGGTCGAACGTTCAAAGTAGTCCTTGACCTTATCACCGTTAAGTTTCTTGGTTCCTTCTCCACCAAGCCGATTTATATATTCGGCGGACTTGGATTACTAAGCGCGTTAGGCGCAATACTCTTCGGTACTATTGTGCTCTATCAAAAATTCGCGAGTAATTTCTCTATGAACAGAAATCCGCTGTTGGTCTTGATTGCCGTGTGTATAATTGCCACGATTCAATTCATCCTGATGGGACTGTTGGCCGAGCTTCTCGTCCGAACATACCACGAATCACAGGGTCGCCCAACTTACGTCATAAGAGAAATACTCGAATCTGCTGATAAAGACGGAGACAGCGAATGAGTAAACCTATCCGAAAGCACAGGCCTTTAAAAAAACAACATAAGGTGCATCACGAACCACCGGCCAAAAAATTTAACTTCAAAAGTCCCGTAGTGACCCTTGTCATAATAGCAATTCTGGCCGCAATTCCATTTTCTTTAGGCAAGTACATAGAGTTTAATTCACCCGATCCCTTTGACAGTGGATGTTATGTTTACTCGGCCAAACACATACTCGATGGTGCCAAAATCGGCATAGAAGAAAAACCCAGTGCTCAAATAGGTACACTGCTGATAAACATGTTAGGTGTCCGGCTGTTCGGCTTTAATGAAATCGGCCCGAAATTAATCCAAACGTTCCTTCAGGCGGGGGCCTTGCTGCTAATGTTCGCGGCAATGGTTAAACTCTTCGGTGTCTTGCCCGCTGCAATAGGTGTAATCATTGCCTCGACATATCTTTCGGCTCCGGTTATCTCAAAATTCGGCAATGTAAAAGAACAGCATATGATTGCCTTTATGATTCTGGGGATAAGCTCTTATGTGCTGCACCAGTTAAATAACAAATGGTGGTATGCGATATTGGCCGGTGCTTTTGTTAGTTGGGCGCCGTTATTCAAGGAAACAGGCTTTTCCGTATTCGGAGCTTTGGGTTTGTTTGTGATTGCCCAGCCCTTACTTAAAAACAGAACCTGGAAACAGACAGGCACTGACATCCTGTTACTTTTCGCAGGAGCGGCTCTCACCATTGGCCCGATATGCTTATGGCTGGCCGCTGAAAAGGCCCCGAATAACTATTTCCCTTATTCATCTCTGTGGCGTCCGGTTGCAAAAGTGCTGCAGGGCTCTCAGACCCCCGGCGAGCCGAAAACAACAGAATTGGAAACCGATACAAATACTCTTGAAAGCACTCCTGCTAAGCAGGGACTCTTCATGAAACTAATGCCGGCCTATGTCCGCGACAGTTGGCAAATATTAAAACCCGAACAAAGAAAACAGGCAAAGCTCCGAGTTTTCCGATGGTACGGAGTTTTAATATTACCTGTTGCTCTGGCGCTTGGGTCGATTATCATTAGAATCGTCCTGTTCTTTGCACATCTACTGTCACCTCTCAAGTATCGGGCATATAGAGACTATGACCGGTTCGTATTACTTTTTGCCGTCTGGTGGATTCTGGATATGTCCTTTGTCTGGATAAGTCCCCGTTCTTACGAGCAGTATTACCTGCCCTTAAATGCCTCGGCTGCAATGTTGGGCGGCTACGTGATTGCAATTTACCGTGACAAAGTTAAAAACACTATATACAAACCTCACTACTGGATTTTTGCGGGATTTGTCGGACTGATTGTAATGATAATAATGTCGTGGCACATTTTCTTCGGCATAAGAAAAAGTCCCCACTCCGGTACGACATACCGCAATCCACAAACCGGGATTCCGGAAAAACGAAGAGGCTACGAGCAAAGACTTAACGAAGCTGTTAAGCATCACAAAGGTGGAAAAGGCGATTGGGAAGTCCTTGGTGAATATATACGAAACAATTCGACTGCCGATGATGGCATTTATGTCTGGGGCTGGGTTCCGGGAATATACGTTGCCGCACAGAGATTGAGTCCGGCGCCGAAAGCCTTCGAAGGAACAATGCACACGCTAAAACCGCAAGTGCTTTCGGAAAGAGTCACCGAGATATTGGATGCGTTTGAGAAAAATCCGCCGAAGTTTATCGTTGACAGCCGTAAGTCCCACTTCCCGTGGGACAGAAATCCGTTGGAATTATGGCCTCAGGGACCACAGGGATTTCTACCCACTGATGAGCAGAATGTCACTGGGTACGATAAGGCTTATGCCAAAATGCTTAGAGAAAGAGTGGAACCTGACGAGGCGCTTCGATACCAGGCAATGAAGCCTTTCAGGGACTACGTTATGAAAAACTACACGGTTGTAGAACCCGGCCGGTATGTAAAAATCAGAGATAGCTTGTTTATCCACAGAGTATTTGGCCGGCAGGTTCTTTTCCAACGAAAATAAAGTCCGGTCGTAAAAGAGTAACAGGAATAATGGATGAAGACCTCAAAAAACAGCAGCAGCTTTACGATGAAGGCTGGAGCAAGGAGCTGGCCGCCGGAAAAGAGCAGCGCGGCAATCTACAAACCAACCTTGAGTTCCTCACCCAGACCGGTTTACTCACACCTAACGATAAAATCCTCGAAATCGGCTGCGGCATAGGCAGCGTCGTAAATGAGCTAAGCAAACAGGGATATAACATTACCGGCACCGACATATCGAGCAAGGCTATCACCTATGGACTTGAAAAATATCCTGATACTCATTTGGAAGTTCAGCCCGCCGAAGCCCTGCCCTATGAAGACGAATCATTCGACACTGTCCTAAGCTTCGATTTATTCGAGCATATAGCAAAAATAGATAAGCACGTAAGCGAAGTCTTTCGCGTCCTTCGCAATGGCGGCTATTATCTGTTCCAGACACCCAACAAATACAGTAATGTAATTTTCGAAACTCTGTATCATAAATCTTTTAAATGGCGCCGCGCGCACCCGTCACTGCATACGCCAAAGCAGCTAAGACGGCGGCTCTCCGAACACGGATTTGAAATCCAATTTGTAAAAATGAATCCTGTTAACGATTTTACGCTTAATAAGTTAAGGAAAAAATTTGGCCCTTTAAGCAATATTTTTAAGCATATAAACTTTTGCCGTCTGCCTCTTTCGTTGCAGACAAACTTATATGTAATCGCTCACAAAATGCCGAAAACATAAACGGAACTAAAATTGTTTTTATGAAGATACTAATGTTAAATTATGAGTTCCCGCCAATCGGCGGCGGGGCGGCCAACGCACACCGGTGTCTTTTGCAGCAGTACGCCGGAAATAACGATTTGAAAATCGACGTTTTAACATCAGCCCCTGAGCCTGCCTTCTTCGAGGAAGCCTTCGCGGAAAACATAAACATTTACAAAGTCGGTATCCATAAAAAACAACTGCACTTCTGGCGAAAGGCCGAAATAATCGAATGGCTGTTTAAAGCCCGTTCCCATTATCACAGGCTGTTGCGAGAGAATAATTACGACCTCGCTCATGCATTTTTCGGCTTCCCCACCGGCTGGCTTTGTTACAGAACCGCCAAAAAGCTGCCGTATATAATCTCACTGCGCGGCTCGGACGTGCCGGGACAACACGCCAGATTAAAACTCGATTATAAAATACTCGCTCCTGTATTTAGGGCCATCTGGAAAAATGCCGCCGCCCTTGTCACTCCCAGCGAAGGCCTGAAGGACCGTGCCCTAAAATTCCTGCCGTCGGTTGATATTGACGTTATTCCTAACGGTGTTGACCTCGACCGTTTTAAACCTGCCGAATCTCCCAACGAATCCGAAACGTTAAGACTATTAACTGTCGGCAGACTTTCTGTTACAAAAAGAGTGGATATCCTGATAGAGGCCGTACGGATTTTAAACGAAGCCGGCTGCAAGGTCCACTTCACGATTGTAGGTGGCGGCGCAATGCAGACAAAACTTCAGCAAATCGTAAAAGAAAATAATATCGATAACATTATCGAAATAACCGGCAGATTAAACAACGAGGCTATGCCGGAAGTTTATCACCATAATGACATTCTCATAAGCGCCAGTTTGCAGGAAGGAATGAGTAACGCAATGCTCGAAGCGCTTGGCTCAGGCCTACCTATAATCACAACTCCCTGCGAAGGTGTGGACGAGCTGATAGCCGACAACGGAATCGTGGTGGAGAATGCAAACGCCGAGGAAATTGCAAAAGCTGTAAAAAAATTAGCTGATGATAGTCAGGCACGAAAACAAATGTCACTCGCAGCGAAAAAACGTGCCGAGCAATTCACCTGGGCCGGCTCCGCTGAGCAATACTTAAGTCTTTATAAAAAAATTAAATGAGCATAAAAGTTTTACATATAATCGACCACCTCGGCTATGGCGGCGCACCAATCGTCGTCAAAAACATAGTCGAAAGGCTTAGCGGTGATAACATCGAGACTTTTGTCTGCGCTCTAAGGACAAATCCTGAAGCTATACCAATTGAAACTAACCTCATCAGCTTGACACACCACAAGTATAATCCCTTTTCCTTCCTGACTATCGCAAAGCTCTGCAAAGAATATAAAATAGACATCATCCACGCCCACCTGCAAAAATCGATAATCAGCAGTCTCCTCGCCGGTTTTTTCTGTAACGCTAAAATCATCATTCACGAGCATGGCCCGATTTTCCGCCGTGGCACAGGTTGCATCTACCGTCTGCTCCTGAAGCTATTGGCGTCTAAAGCCTCTGCCGCAATCGCCAACTCACAGGCGACAAAATCAGCTTTACAAAAAACAACGCAACTGCCCGAAGAATCAATACACATAGTCAGTAATTTCATTGACCTGTCCCGGTTCGACCGAACGCTCTACGACCGAGACAAAATCAGAAACTCACTCGACATCACCGACAATGAAACTGCCGTTGGATTTTTGGGAAGACTCGACCAGTGCAAGGGAATTGATTTATTGATTCACGCCGCAGAAATCTTATGCAAAAAAGACCCGAACTATCGTTTCATTATTGCAGGCCAGGGAGCACAAAGAAAATCACTCGAGCAACTTGTTTTTCAGTTGGGACTTAAAGAAAAGGTTTCCTTTGCCGGCTTATGC
>JASFMF010000109.1:0-6115 GCA_050117705.1 Phycisphaerales bacterium | reverse complement strand
GTGACAGTGCGATGGAGTTCGGTATAAGTGCAATTCCGACAATCATCTTATTCAAGGATGGCCAGGTACACAAAAAATGGGTTGGCTTAACCAGCAAAAAGGACCTCACCGCTGCTATAAATGAATTGCTTTAAAAGCGAACGTGTTTCCGATCGTTGGTAAGTGGGTGGAATTTCCAGCTTGCGGCTAATGCTACAGGTCCGGTTATAAGAACAAAGCAATCACTCTCGGCAGGAGATAATCTTTATATGATTTACGAAGACCTCAAAGGCTCTAAGGTTTTGGTAACCGGCTCCAGCAGTGGAATCGGCTCTGCAACGGCGGTTCTTTTCAGCGAGCAGGATTGTTTTGTCGGTGTTCATTACTACGAGACTAAGGAGGGGGCGGAAAAAACTCTTAAGCAGGTAAAGAAAAACAGCGACGGGATTTTACTTCGCGCAGATGTTCGTGATAAAGAACAGGCTGAACAGATGGTCAGTCAGTTTGCCGAGAAGGCCGGTGGTATCGATGTTCTTGTGAACAACGCTGGCTCACTAATTGACAGGCAGCCCTTCGAAACTGCTACTTTGGATTATCATGAAGACATATATGCCACTAATGTGCGCAGCATCTTTTTGGTAACGAAGGCCGCTCTGCCTTATCTTAAAAAGAGCAAAGGCAATATCGTTAATGTCGGTTCGGTCGCCGGTCATACCGGCGGCGCAAACGGCTCAGGTATGTACTCCGGCGCCAAGGCGGCGGTCGCAACCGAGACGATTAGTATGGCGAAGGAGTTTGCAAAGTATGGCATTCGGGTCAATAGTGTTCTGCCCGGATTTATCGAGACGCGGTTCCACGAGCGTTTCAGTACCGCCCAGCGCAGAAAGATAGTAGCCGAGCAAACTCCTCTCGGTAGAAACGGTACAGCCGAAGACGTGGCCAGGGCTATACTGTTTTTGGCAAGCGACGCTGCAAGCTTCGTCACCGGCGAATACATCGCTGTTAACGGTGGATTGTATATGAGGGCCTGAAAAAACTATCCTTGCAATTTGCAGCTTTTTTCGTTTATATGAATGTTTGTAAAAAACAATAGAGCAGCAGGCTGAAAGAACAGGATAAATTCTACATGCAATCTTATGCAGGGATGCAAACTGAAACCGGCACCAGAGGCAGCAAATCACGTTTTGCACCTGTTGGACGCGAATCCAAGCTTGATAGCTATTGTAAGAAGCAATGGGTGGTACGACCTCCGGATGAACGTTCCGCACAGCTTGCCGAATCGTTGAAAGTTTCACCTCTTTTAGCACAGGTTTTAATCAATCGAGGCATAGATGATGCTCAGGGTGCATCTGTTTTCCTAAGACCCAGGCTGACAAATCTCATCGATCCCGACCAGATGCCGGGAATTACACCGGCGGTTCACCGAATAAAGCACGCCGTTACGAACAAAGAAAAAATCACCGTTTACGGCGACTATGATGTGGATGGTATCACAGGCGTTGCAATTCTTTGGCAGGTCCTGAGATTACTCGGCGCCGACGTTGATTATTACATTCCTCATCGCATCGAAGAAGGTTACGGCCTGAACACCGAAGCTATCCGCGCATTGGCTCAGTCGGGGAGCACATTGGTAGTGACGGTCGATTGCGGTATTGTCGCTTTTAACTCTGCTGAGCTCGCCGGCCAGTTGGGAATTGATTTGGTAATAACCGACCATCATCAGCCCGGTTCCGAGCTACCAAAGGCCGCGGCTGTTGTGCATCCCGCACTGGAAGAATCTTATCCGAATCAGGATTCAGCCGGAGCTATGGTTGCCTTTAAGCTGGCCTGGGCCGTTGCCAATGAGTTCAACTCGGGTAAAAAGCTTGAGCCAAGACTGCGCGATTTTATGATAAACGCGACAAGCCTCGCAGCAATGGGAACCATCGCAGATATTGTGGATCTGCGTGGAGAAAACAGGGTGCTGACAAGTTACGGCTTAAGAACATTACCCCAGAGCAAGCTTCCCGGCATACAGGCGCTTATCGAATCGGTCGGCCTGACCGGACATAAGCTGGATAGTTTCCATATCGGTTTTCGTCTTGCGCCAATCCTGAACGCCTCGGGAAGAATGGGACACGCTCGATTGGCTGTGGAGTTGTTAACTTCCGACAGCCAGGTCCGCTCCATGCAAATAGCCGAATATCTCAAAGAGCAGAACAGCCAGCGCCAGCAATACGAGCGAAAGATATTCAAGCAGGCCTGCGAGATGATAGTTAAACGAAACCTTCACCATCCCGACAGAAAAAGCATCGTACTTGTAAGCGAAAACTGGCATAACGGCGTAATAGGAATTGTCGCCTCGAGAATAGTGGATAAGTTCTATCGTCCGACGATTATGTTAAACTCCGGCGCCGCCGAAGATGGAATAGCTCAGGGCTCCGCCCGTTCGATTCAGGATTTTTGTTTGCTAAGCGCAATCAAAGCCTGTTCGAAACATCTGGTCAGTTTCGGCGGCCATAAAATGGCTGCCGGCATAAAGATTGAAACCGACAAGATTGACCTGTTCGCCGAAGAGTTCGAAGCTTATGCAAAGCAGAATCTGGATGAAAAAGATGTTTCAGCCAGACTTCATATTGATGCAGTGGCGCCGCTGTCCGATTTTAGCCTCGAAGCGGTTGATGAGCTTCAAATGCTCGGCCCGTTCGGGCAGGGTAATCCGCAGCCGGTTTTTGCTACAAAAGGTGTGCGTTTAGCTGGTCCGCCGAGAAGGGTCGGCTCAGGACGCGAGCATCTGCAGCTTACAATAACGGATAATACGAACACTATTCGTTGTATAGGTTTTAGATTCGGGAAGCTGGAAAAGAAACTGCTTGAGCATGAGTTCTTCAACGTTGCATATCAGCCGCAGCTCAATACTTATAATGGAAATACCAACGTTGAGTTTGTACTAACAGATGTCCAGTTTGAATAGACCCCTCTACTCGTTTACGACAATTTTTGCAATCTTAAATTCACCCAATGCGGACGCCAAATTAAAGAAATCTATCGGCTCGCCGTCCCCGCTGGCCAGTGCAATATGCCCCGCATCGTATCCACCGCGACCGCCGCCCTTAAAAGATGCGTCCAGTCCGACCCACTTGCCGCCGATGTATGCCTGCACCCACGCATGTCCGCCGAAGCCGTCGATACCGGCGAAATCTTTCACGTACGCTATTCCCACTACGACCTGGGCGGGTATCCCTACGGCCCTGCACATCGCCGCCGTCAGCACAGCAAATTCCGAGCAGTCGCCCTGCCTGCTTTCTGCAACCTCCACTGCCGATGCATACCCGACCGACAAACTCCTGTTGTCGATGTATTCAGCTACGAAGGCCTCTATTTTTTTAGCGGCCTCGGCTGCATCTTTTGTTTTACCCACCGCCTTGCGTGCGAGTTCTTTTATTTTCTTATTGTCACTCTGAACGTATCTGTTTGGCAGCATTGCCTCACGAATGTTACTGTCGTTGCCTTTGTATGGAAAGTTCACGCCCGCCGGTGCGGAAATCGGCTTGACGGTTAAAATAGTAGTGCCGTTGGCGAGCCTTCGTACACTTTGATTATCGTTGGGAGGAATTGTAAAACGACTTGTTTCTTTTGCCGGTTTTAAGTGATAAGTGATTGACTTGACCGAACTCAGATTGTTCAACTCTCTCGGGCTGGACACAAACATTTTATCGACCATTTCCAGAACATCATCCTGGCCTAACGCGAATTCTTTAGTACAGCCAAGCATCTCAATCATCATCCCGGCCATCGGCGTAATTGTCTTTTGCATACGAAGTTCATCATCGACGTAGCTGGTACTGACAATATTGCCGGCGCCGGGCATATTGAGGATAGTGATTACTTCTGTCAGGGTCACGATGCGTCCTAACAAATCGACTTCTTTTTTCGGCCCGATACGTATCTGGGCCTCGACCGTTGTAAGCAGTCCCGGGCTGAATACTTTGGCGGAGTATTGCGTCCCTTCTTTCATACCTTTTTTCATCGTCAGCAGGCGCAGCCCTTCTGCCATTACCGCACCTTCGGGCCATTCGAGTATTTGCTTCTGGTCGGCCGCTGTTATATATACTTTACCCTGTTTATCTATCGTGCCGGTTACTTTCATCGCCATCACGCCGAAATCCTGTATGGACTCGAAGCTTAGCGGCCGGCCGTTGATAGTCTCGACACTGGTTTCCGTTGCCTCGATAGTCACCGGAATACCGATTCTGCTTACTGTTATTTTCACCTTTTCGCTGGTAGTAACTTTCCCCTTGGCGACGATACGGTTTTGTATGGCGTACCCGACCTTTTTGCCTTGCATAAACACGGCAAAATATTCCTCCTCCTGGCCCGATACCGGCTTTGTCCCGGCAAATAAAGTTAACGCTAAGAAGACATAAGCAAAACTTCGTAGTTTCATGGTTTGGTTCCCTTTCCTGTTATTTGTGTTGAGTACCGCCTCAATATTTATCGAAAAGTTTTAAGTCGCCTGCAATTATAAACGTCAGATTCTGAATTTTCATCGCATTTCTTTTACTTTCGGCTAAAATATACGGAAATTTTACTTCATCAGGAACTATGGAATTTAAAGAGCTGCTAAATCTGGTTTCTTCCGACAACGCTCCGGGTATTTGCATCGATTCCCGCCTTGTTAAAGCCGGCGATATCTTCGTAGCCGTTAAAGGTACCGCCTGTGATGGCCATGATTTTATCGAGCAGGCCGTAGCCAGTGGTGCTGAATACATCGTTTGTCAGGATGGCAAATCGAGAGTCGAGACGACTACTGTCGATGATACTGCCGAAGCGGCTGCCGTTCTGGCGCAGGCGCGCAATGGCAATCCGGCCTCGCAATTAACAAATCTTGCAGTTACGGGTACGAACGGAAAGACCACCGTTGCTTATCTGGTTCGCTCCTGCATTCAACAAGCCGGTCACAAATGCGGCCTCATGGGTACGGTTGTTTACGACACGTGTTCGGGGCAAGGCAGCCAGGCATCGCTCACAACTCCGGATTGTTTGACTATCGCTGCCGCACAGCAGGAAATGGTGAAAAATGGCGCAGAGTATATGGTCATAGAGGCAAGCAGCCATGCACTGTCTCAAAATCGCTTGGCGGCGATTAATTTCAAAGCCGCTGCTTTTACCAACCTTTCCGGCGACCATCTGGACTATCATAAAACCAAAGAAGAGTATTTATCTGCAAAGGCCAGACTTTTTTCATCCCTCTCGCCGGACGCCGTGGCTGTGCTGAATAAACAATCGCCGGAATCCGAAACCATCGCTAAGCAAACCAATGCTGAAATCTTATGGTATGCGATTGACAGGCAAGCGGACGTTACGGCCCATATAGAATCGATGGATATAAGTGGAACGACTTTCACACTCGAACATGCCAATCAGTCGGTTACTACTAAAATCTCTCTGCTTGGCCGGTATAACGTGAGTAATTCTTTGGCCGCTGCCGGACTGTGCCTCGCTGCCGGTATTGATCTGGAAGCAGTAGCGGATGGATTATCCGCTCAGCGTACAATTCCGGGCCGATTGGAAAAAATCGATGCTGCTGTTGACTTTTCGGTAATTGTCGATTACGCGCACACCGATGATGCCTTGAAAAAAGTTCTTTCAACGTTGAAACCTTTATGCAGGGGTGAGCTGAAAGTAGTTTTCGGTTGTGGCGGTGACAGGGACAAAACAAAACGCCCGCGTATGGCAAGGGTTGCCGGCCGGTTGGCCGATATGGTAATTGTCACCAGCGATAACCCGCGCACCGAAAATCCCAACGACATTATAAATGACATTGTTGACGGTTTTGATGAGCCCGATTCACAAATCGTTCTGATTGAACCGAATAGAAAAAGGGCCATTGAGCTGGCGATAGAAAGCGCTGGCAAAGATGATATTATACTTATAGCGGGCAAAGGCCACGAAACGTACCAAATAATCGGGACGCAAAAATTCGACTTCGATGACAGGGAAATCGCCCGGGAGTTTTTAAAGATAAAAGTATGAAAGAATTTTCACTAAAAGAGTTGGCGGATATTATAGGTGCGCACGTCCGTTGTGATACGGAACACGAGCTTCACATCACCGGCGTAAGTATCGATTCGCGAACGACCAGACCCGGCGATTG
>JASFMF010000108.1:0-6126 GCA_050117705.1 Phycisphaerales bacterium | reverse complement strand
TGAAATCAAAAAGTTAAGCATTCTACTCCATTCATAACAACAGGCAATCTATTATTTCTCTACGATTATTTTTAAAGCTTTTCTGTTAATGATAACCTTGTCGGTTTCCAGGCTCTGCTCAACCCACTGCTGATAAGGCTGGATTCTCAACGCCCTCTTTGAGCTCTGTAAAACCAGAGTTCTGGTTTCCGGCAAATCGGGCAGCTCAGACTGCTCAATAGCAACTCCCTGAGGCGGCAGAACTAAAAGAAAATACAATCTATCTCTACCAATACTCAAAGTATAATTAAGTGCATCAATCAAGCTCGGTACACTTTGTGCTATAAATCTATAAGGAACTGCTTTAACAAGAAATCGCTCATAATACGGCGAACCACACACATTAAGCTCATACGCTCCGGGCGCTAAATCCTCTGGTATTTCCAAAGTGCCCCGATATTTTTTCTTTCCTGCTAAAACAGACTCAACAACGACATCAATGTCTATCTTCTCGCCGGCCCTGACTTTTGAATCAGACAAATCCACCGACCATATACGCGAAACAACACTCCTCGGTGATATGCGAATATCAAAATCCAAAGATTCTATGCCGACCTCTCTATAAGGATTACTCATAAGCAACATTACAGTACCGAGACTTTCCGCTACCAGCTCATTCAGTCCCACGGTGGCGGAAACATTTTCGAAACTAATCGATTCACCACCTTCCATACCTATAGCAACCTTATATTCAACCGTGTGGTCGGGCGGTAAGTCACCAAGTTGAAGAGCCGCCCCCGCCACAGCAGACCGAATCGATAAAGGAGTAAGTTGCCTATTATAAGCAACCCGGCAGTTGTAAAGGCGTTTCTGCGTGTCATTATAACGGTCTATCCGTATTGTTAATGGTATCGTTTTTGCCGTCGCACCAATCTGCCCGAAGACCGCCATTGATTCGTCCGCTCTCAGGGCGCCAACCGTTTCTATCGGACTGGCAACCTTAAAAGAACGATATGTACTCGATACAACCGTATGTACTACTCCTGTAGCCATGGGTAAATCCACCGTGCCGTAACCCAGCAGCCAGTGCCCGAAGCCATAAACTCTATCATCCACAACTTCAGTTGTAGTACCGACCGTGGCTATAGTTATATCACCGCTTACAAGAGGCACAGCAAGACAGGAACCGGGTGCCAATTCCACCTTTTTATCAGAGCCGGCCGGGCTGCTTCCCATACCGCCACCAGCAACAACCATCAACCCAAAAGGCCTGACAAGCTCATCAAGCTGTTCACAAACCTCGCCCGGCAATCCTGATGTAACCAGAGGGCAAGGTAAAGGATTAACACCGTTAAGATTGGGACTCCTTTTAGACAATTCTTCCCTAAATCGCCTGTCAATTTCGGTAAAATCTATCGGCCTGGTAAAATCAAACACAGACCACGTTCCCTCTGCCTGCTGGTTTTGTAAATGTGAAGATATAGCAGTACTTTGCCCCGAAGGACCGGTCTGCGGTCCCATACCTACCTTGAGCATTTCCTTAATCGGAGTCACCCCGTAAAGGGGGTCCTTGCTGAAGGTCCACGCGAAAGCCAGCGCGCCAGCCATTCTGCCATCGATATAGACCGGCGAACCGCTGCATCCGGCTACAGGGCCGGTATGAATGAAACGCTCATCGAGACCCTTAGCTAAAATCATATCCCTGCCCGGATCCATTCCGGGCACGACATCTACGACCTTCATACTAAATTTTTCAATCCCGGCAACTCCGTATTCAGTCAGACAATAAGCGTCCATTCCGGGCTTAATTTCATTAATATCTATATATTTTACCGGATTCCAGATGTCTGCTAATACATCTGACTCCGCGGCCTCAGTCCGGATTTGCAGGCCTAATAATGCTGGGAGCACAGAAATATATAAAGTAAGCAATAAAAACGTCCGCTTTTTGTCTTTAACTTTTAATTCGAACATCTATTTCCTTTCGACTAATTTTCAGCTAAAATTTAACCGAAAAACAGGCCTATTGCAAGATAAAAGAGATTTTGCTATAATCCCGATTTAAGTTCGTAATACGGAAAAAGGCATTTATCGTCAGATATGAAAAAATCAATATAAAGGAACGGATAAAGAAATGAAATCTGAGCATCGGCACGAACTCAAAACAAACGAATTGGCCGACTGGCTGGGCCACCTACCACAATGGACAAAGCAAAACCTTACATCCATTCTCATCGTCCTGGCAATCGTCATTGCGGTCGTATTCTTTTTTGCCTGGAACAGTTACAAACAAAAAGTTGCGGAGCTGGAAAAACTTGAATTTACTACTTTGCTGAACCAGCTATCAAGCAGCAAAATGCAGGTTCTTAACGCCCAGCAAGATGGAGGGGATCTTTCATTCATACTCCTTCAGCCTGCCAATAACCTTGCAACTTTCGCCCAGAATACAAAAAACGACAGGATGGCCGCTTTGGCGCTTATCAAACGTGCCGAAGCCCTGCGAACAGAGCTGCATTACCGTCCCGGAACCGTAACCCAGCAGGAATTAACGGCACAGATAAGTCAGGCTGAGGCCGCTTATACAGAAGCAATCCGAAAATCCTCAGCCGACCAGTCTCTAATAGCAACCGCTGAATTCGGCCTCGGACTATGCGCTGAAGAACTCGGTAACTTCGACAAGGCTAAGCAGATATACAAGGATATCGTCGCAAACCCGAATTTAAAGGGTATCGTAGCCCTTGCTGCGGCAGAGTATCGCTTAAAAACAATGGACGATTACAGGCAAAAAATAGTCTTTAAGCCGGGCCCGCCTCCATCAGCTGCTTTAAATCCTCAAAGCACAACACCGACGGTCGCTACACAACCGAAAATTCAAATAACCCCTGCTGATCCCAATATGATCCCAGCGAATCTGCCTATTCAAATCACTCCAGCGCCAAATGATGTCACTGACGCCGGTCCCCTGCCTGTTCACGGACCTCCGACCCCAGATAATCTCCCTAAGGTCCCTGAGCCCAATGTGCCCAAGTGATTTAGAAAATAAAGAAACTTTTCGAAGCGCCTCTGCTGATACGCCGGATACCGAATACGAGTCACTCACCCTGAAAGTCGGGCACTCAGTTAAAGACCGCAGGCTTGATAAATATTTACATAATCGTTTCAGCAATCTCAGCCGGAATTTTATCCAGGATGCAATCAAGGCCGGCTCAGTCATAGTTAACGGTAAAATCCCCAAACCAAGCTTAAAGCTTAGTCCGGATGATATAATCGATTTGACATTGCCCGAACCGCCCAGTAAAGAGATTCTGCCCGAAGATATCCCATTGAATATCGTTTATGAAGATTCCTGCATAATCATTCTGAACAAGCAACCCAATATACTCGTCCACCCCGCCCGCGGCAATACACACGGCACTCTGGTAAACGCCCTTAGATTTTATTCGGACAAGCTATCGAGCGGCCTCGGTGATTTTCGACCCGGTATCGTGCATCGTCTTGATAAAAACACTACCGGCGTGATGGTCGTTGCAAAAGATGACATCACTCAGGGTAAAATCGCCAAACAGTTCGAACGAAGAAGCGTTAAAAAAAGCTATCTTGCTATCGTACACGGCACACCCGAACTAACGGCCGACCGTATAAAAGCGCCGCTGGGCGTTCACCCAAGGGCAAGAGAAAAATATGCAATCAGGCCTGAATCAGGCAAAGAAGCAATCACTATTTATGAAGTTATCGAATCTTTCCGCGGCTTTTCACTGTTGAGGCTCACACCGAAGACCGGCCGGACCCACCAGATACGAGTTCATCTGTCATACATAAAACACCCTATTGTCGCCGATGATATGTACGGCGGCAAGCTCGTCTATCGCTGGCAGTTAGCCGACGCCGAACCGGCGGTCGAAGAACCCCTTATAAGCCGGGTCGCCCTTCACGCACATACGCTCGAATTCAAACACCCCGAAACTGATGAAATGGTAAAATTCGAAGCCCCCTTACCTGACGACATGCAAAACCTGCTCGATATGCTCAGAGAATATCGAAGAAGCTGACGGTATTTCGTGTTAGTGTGAAGTTTATATTCATACAGGTGAGGTGTGAAAAATTACTTCAGAACTGAATTTATAAATTCAACGGTGTTATCATATTTAGCCTGTATATCTTCAGGCCACTTGTCGTATGAGCTTTTAAATAAACTTTCAAAAGCTTTGCTGTATAGTTTGGCAGAAATAGGCGGATTGGTATTGAAATTGTTTTTACAAACTAACGGCCAGTTAAGAACCCAAGGCTCTTTTTTTCTTATCGTCCTTTTATTCTTGACCGGAACAAGATACCTCATGAGAGCCGATTTGCCATAAGATTTAATGGGATTTTTTAGATAGTGTTTGGCGACATTGTCATCAATTATAATTCCTGACCATTGGGCGCTTTCAGCTAGTTCATACGCCCTAATCATTGGAACACCGCAGAACAGATTCTTCTCATAGTTGCAGTAAAAATTTCCGTAGGAAATTCCTCCTCTAAGAGGTACACAGCGATTTAAGGATTTCGCAAAAAGCGCTGTGCTTAAAATCAAAATCGAATGTAGGTCATTAGAGTTGCCTTTTAGACTAAATATAAGAATACTATCGGAGAAATTTGTTGCCGCTGTCCGTTCGCTATTACGAGTCAAAATAATCTCGTCAGGCGTTTTTATAAATGTATTTAAAGTCTCCTCCATGGAAACACGGACATCTTCCAAGGCTCCCCATGCCTCATCAAGATCGTTTTGAACGGCTTCCTTGAAGCCCAATATATCGAAGAACGCAACGTATCTTTTGTTTTTTGCTCCTATCATTCACAGTTTATTCCTGTGGGAGTTTTGCTAAATCCGCGTCGGAGCCGGCCACCATCAGAATATCCTCTTCATAGATAACAGTGTTGGGCATAGGAACGTTTATAATCTTGTCTTTCTCGCTCTTTTTGCTCTTACCATGTTCACCACGTTTAATCAGGACCAGATTCACGCTATACTTCTGTCGCAGTTGTAAATCCATAACCGTCTTATTATCAAAGCTGGCCGGTGCTTTTATTCGTGCCAAGCTGTAGCCGGGAGTAAAGTCAATTTTTTCTCCGATTTGCGGTGCGATAAGCTTATACGCCCATCGCTGGGCCGACTCGATTTCGGGGTAGATAACTTCCGAAGCGCCCACCTTTGAATAAACCTCACCTGAAATCAAATCTTCGGCCCTGGCATATATCTGCTTGACTCCCATTTGCTTCAGGTTCACAACCGTTAAAACCGCAGCCTCGAAACCGCGCCCTGTGCCTTGTCCTATGCCGATGATTGCAACGTCCACCTTGTCAATACCCTGCGCTTTCAGTGCCTCTTCATCGGTGCTGTCGAGCCTGACTGCGTGACTTACCTGGTCCCGAATCATTTCTATCTCATCTCTGTTCCTGTCGATTGCGATAACTTCCGCTCCGCTCATCGCAAGGGCGATAGCCAATTTCTTGCCGAATCGCCCTAATCCTATTACAGCAAATCGTGCCATAATTTATCCCTTTTATTATGTGGCCCGGAGCCCGGCTTATATAACACAAGCCGTGAATTACCCGACGATAACCGCTTCATCCGGGTAATTATACCGAGCCGGTTTTAAGTTAAATGTCAACGCCGCCAATAGTGTCAAAGGACCGAGTCTGCCAATCAACATTACGGCAATAATAATTAATTTACCGGCGTCCGTCAACATTGTCGAAGGCCCGGTCACCCCGGTTGACAATCCAACCGTTCCCAAGGCCGAACTCGCTTCGAACAAAATTTCAGACATTGTAAAGTTGTTTGAGCTTTCCGTAATACTAAGTGCCAACGTAGCACTGAAAAGAACCGCAATGAAAAGCAAAGTTACAGTTATCGCCCTGCCAACGACAACCAATCTGACCGATCTTTTGAACATCTCGACTTCTTCACGTTTTCGCAGCGCCGCAACAGCAGTCATTACAACAACCGCCAGTGTTACGGTTTTTATTCCACCCGCCGTAGAGCCGGGCGAACCTCCGATGAACATAAGCATAATTAAAATGAACTTACTCGATGCCGACATACTCGAAATATCGACGGTATTGAAACCGGCCGTCCTGGCAGTAACAGACTGAAACAAAGCGCCA